>DAIEMM010000370.1 GCA_027349605.1 Anaeromyxobacteraceae bacterium | reverse complement strand
CCTCGAAGATCTCGTCCCGGTGCATGTTGGTGACCGGGACCTCGGCGGTGGGGATGAGGTAGAGCGGGGTCTCCCCCTGGGTCCGGAAGAGGTCCTCCTCGAACTTGGGGAGCTGCCCGGTGCCGGTCATGGTCTCGGCGGTGACCAGGTAGGGCGGCAGCACCTCGCGGTAGCCGCGCGACACGTGCACGTCCAAGAAGAAGGCGGCCAGCGCCCGCTCCAGGCGCGCCCCCGCGCCCTTCGAGATGGTGAAGCGGGCCCCGGAGATCTTGGCCGCCTGGGGCCACTCCAGGATCCCGAGCGCCTCCCCCAGCTCCCAGTGGGGCTTCGGCGTGAAGTCGAGGACCGGCTTCTCGCCCCAGGTGCGCACCACGACGTTGTCCTTCTCGTCCTTGCCGTCGGGGACCGAGTCGTGGGGGACGTTGGGGACGACCAGCAGCACCTTCTCGATGGACGCCTCCACCTGGCGCAGCTCCTCCTCGGCCGCCTTGACCTGGTCGGAGAGGGTCCGGGCCTCGGCGCGGGCCGCCTCCCCGGCCGCCCGGTCGGTGCGCATGAGCTGGCCGACCCGGGCGTTGGCCTCGGACTGGCGCTTCTTCATGCCCTCCAGGGCGACGTTGAGCTCGCGGCGGCGGGCCGCCATCTCGCGCACCGGCCGCAGGGTGGCGACCGCCCCCTCGCCCCGGCGGGCCAGCCTGCGCTCCACGCCGTCGAAATCCTGGACCACCGTCTTGAGATCGAGCATGGAAGGGGCATGTAGCCTTTAACCTCGGGGCGGGCAAGGGGTAGGGACCCGGATGCAGGGGAGGTCCATGGCCGATCGGGAGTCGAGCGCAGGCCCGGGCCTGCGCGTCCTCGAGGGCGGGCGGGGCGCCGAGACCGACGGCGGCCTGCTCCGCGACTTCCTCTCGGGCGACGAGGGGGCGTTCGAGGAGCTCTGGCGCCGCCACCACGCCACCGTCCACGCCCTGGCCCGGCGCTACGCCCGCAGCCCCGAGGACGCCCGCGACCTCACCCAGCGTGCCTTCCTCCGGGCGGTGGGAGCGGCGCGGCGGGCCGTCCGCCGGGCCGGCCCCGACTTCCCCTTCCGCCCCTGGCTGCTGCGCATCGCCGCCAACCTGGGCAAGAACCACCTGCGCGACGAGGCCCGCTGGCGCCGGGCGCCCTTGCACGAGGCCGACGGGACCGAGGACGGCGCCGCACCGGCCGACGAGCTGCTCTCCCGTCGCGACCGGGAGAGGAGCGTGCGCGAGGCCGTGCTGCTCCTGCCTCGCCGCCAGCGCGAGGTGCTCACCCTGCGCATCGACGCCGGGCTCTCGTTCGCCGAGGTGGGCCGAACGCTGGGCATCGCCGAGGGGAACGCCCGGGTCCACTTCCACCACGCCGCGCGGCGCCTCGCCGGGCTGGTCCGCGCCGGGGAGGACGAACCGTGAACCGCGCCTGTCCCGCCTACGAGCCCCTCCTTCTCGACCGCGCCGCCGGCGAGCTCGGCCCCGTCGACGCCACGCGGCTCGAGCGCCACCTCGACGGTTGCCCGGCCTGCCGCGCCGAGGCCGACGCCGTCGACCTGGCCCTCTAGCTCGCCGCCCTGCCCCCGGTTCCGCCGGCGGAGCGCGCGGCGCTGGGGCAGGGGGCCCGGGAGGCCCTCGTCCGCCACCGGGCCGGGCGCAGGCAGCGCCGCTTCGCGGGCGGGGTGGCGCTGGCGGTGGCCGCCTCGGCCGCCTTCGCGCTGGCGGTTCCCTGGTTCCTCCTCTCCCGCCAGGCGCCCGTTGCCCCCCCGGCCTCGGTGGCCACGTCCGCGGGCTGGGAGCTCCCCGACCTCGACGCCGCCTGGGACGCCGCCGCGGCCGCCGACCCGGACGCCTCCGCGGAACCGGAGCCCGAGATGCTCTTCGCCGAGCTGCAGGAGATCGACTTTGACCTCGAGTGAACGACGCGCCCGCCTTCTCGCCCTGCTCCTCGCCCTGGTGGCGGCGCCGGCCCTGGCCCTCGCGCAGGCGCCGTCCCCGGAGCCGGGCGCCGGACCCGGCCACGGACGCCGGCAGGAGATGCGCGAGCGCATCGAGAGGAGGCTGCGCCTGGCCCGGTCGCTGGGGCTCGCCGAGGCGCTCGATCTCGACGAGGCGGGCACGGCCCGGCTGAACGCGATCATGGCTCACTTCGACGCCCGGCGGAAGGCGCTGCTGGAGTGGATCTGGGCTGACGTCCGCACCCTGCGGCAGGCCGCCCGGCGCGGCGACCCGAAGGCGCTCGCCGCCGTGGACGGCGCGGTGCAGCGGCTCTTCGACGCCCGCGCCTCGGTTCTGGCCATCGACCGGGAGATGTTTGCGGCGGTCTCGAAGGACATGCCGCCGGAGCAGGTGGCCCGCGCCGCGCTCTTCTTCGCCCAGTTCCGGCAGCGCTTCGGCATGGAGATGCCCGACACGCAGGGCGGCGAGGCGCGCTGAAAGGTCGCCGCGCCGCGCTATACTGCCCCGGCGATGGCGAGCCGAAAGCGCGAGAAGGAGCGGCCCGGGCCGCGGACGGGTGGATATGAGGGGCCGGAGGTGCTCACGGCGCTGCTCTCCCAGGCCGGGTCGCCGCACGGGGCCGAGGAGGTGGCCGAGCACTTCCGGACCGCCTCCGCCGCGGGCGAGCCGCGCAGCGACGTCATCCCGTCGCTCTTCCCCGAGGAGCCCCGCTTCGACTCCCCGGAGGCGGCCCGGCGCCTCTATGCCAACCTCTTCGGCCTCTGGGATCGCGTGGCCGCCGGGCTGGGCGCCGATGCCGACGAGCCGGTGCTGGTCGAGACGCCGCCGCCGGCCCCGGAGCGCGGCTCGGTCGACGGGCGCGTGCTCCCGCAGGAGTTCGTCGAGGCGTCCTGGCGCTTCCTGGCGGCGCTCCCCGAGCGCGAGGTGTCGCGGCTGCGCGACCGGTTCCAGAACCTGCAGCCCGACATCGACGCCTGGCTCGGCGAGGTGGAGCTTCCCGAGGTCGGCGGGATCGCCGCCCACGACCTGGCCTTCGAGGCCTGGGTGATGTTCGACCGCGCCTTCGACGAACGGCTCGGCGACGTCGACTGGAAGGAGCTGCGCGACCTCGAGGCCGAGCCGCCCGCCCTGGAGAGCCTCCAGCCGGCGCTGGCCGCCTACGTGGCGGAGCAGCTCGAGAACCTCCAGGACGAGGAGCCCGCCTTCGGGGCTCCCGAGCGGGCGCAGGTGGAGAAGGTCATCGCGGCGACCGCCGCGGCGCTCACCCGGGCGGTCGCGGAAGACTGACGTCGCGGCTCCCTACTTGGGGAGCCCCGCCGCGAACTCCATCAGCACCCGGTCGAACTCCGCCGGGTTCTCGAGGTTCGGCAGGTGGCCGGCGCCGTCGATCCGGGCGAGCCTCGCCCCCTTGATCCCGGCCACCATCTTCTCGGCCTCGGGCGGCGGGGTGAGGGTGTCCTCCGCCCCCA
This sequence comes from Anaeromyxobacteraceae bacterium, assembly GCA_027349605.1. Lineage (GTDB taxonomy): Bacteria > Myxococcota > Myxococcia > Myxococcales > Anaeromyxobacteraceae > CAIOAK01. The sequence goes on along the minus strand of DAIEMM010000370.1, from coordinate 3,918 downwards.
CCACCACCAGGGTGGGGCAGGCGATGGCCGCGAGGGTCGGCGTGGAGTCGGGGCGGCGCGCCATTCCGCGCTGGGCCGCGGCCACGCCCGCGGGCGTGCCCTGGCCGATGAGGTGTCGCACCTCCTTCACCGCCGCGGCGTCGGGGTGGGGCCTGAGCAGCTTCGGCGTCATCTCGTCGGCCACCCAGTGAAGCCCCTTCTCGAGCGCGTTCTTCGCGAAGGCCTCCCGGCCCGCGGCCCCCTCCGGGGAGTCGGCGCCCGGGCGGGTGTCGCAGAGCGCGAGCCCGCGGAACAGGCCCGGGCGGCGCCGGTGCAGCTCGAAGCAGAGGTAGCCGCCCATCGAGAGGCCGACCACGATGGCGCGGTCGACCCGCACGTTGCCGAGGACCTCGAGCACCTGCTCGGCCAGGAACTCCATGGTCGAGGGCTCGGGACGGGGCGTGCTCTTGCCGAGCCCCGGGTAGTCGGGGGCGATCACCCGGTACTTCGGGGACAGGGCCGCGATCTGGCGCGACCACATCCCCGAGTGAAGCGGGAACGCGTGCAGGAGGAGGACGACGTCCTTCCCGTTGCCGGTGTCCTGGTAATGGATCTTGGCGCCGCTCGAGTCGGTGGTGGGCATGATGGGGGATCCTCCGGAGACCCCCGCATCATGGCCACGCCCCGCGCCGCGGAGCAAACCCTTGGCGCTACTTCGCCTTCGGCTCGACCACCTTCACGACCGCCGTGGAGCCCGGGACCTTGCCGCCCTCGGGCAGGGGCTCGACCCGGCCACCCAGGCAGGCGCCCAGGAAGGCCTCGGCGCGGGCGTTGAAGTCGATGCGGTTCTCGGGGCGGGCGAAGCCGTGCCCCTCGTCCGGGTAGAGGACGTAGGTCACGCCCCCGCCGTTCTTCTCGATGGCGGCCACGATCTGCTCCGACTCGGCCTGCTTCACGCGGGGGTCGTTGGCGCCCTGCCCGATGAGCAGCGGGACCTTGATCTTGTCGGCCGAGAACAGGGGCGAGGCGGCCCGGAGCAGCGCCTCGTCGGTCTTGGGATCGCCCATGCGCTGGTGGAACTCGGCGATCATGGGGGCCCAGTAGGGCGGGATGCTCTGGAGGAGGGTGAAGAGGTTCGACGGACCCACGATGTCCACCGAGCACTTGAAGACGTCGGGCGTGAAGGTCACGCCGGCCAGCGCCGAGTAGCCGCCGTACGAGCCGCCCATGATGGCGACCTTGGAGGCGTCCACCCAGCCCTGGTCCACCGTCCACTTGACCGCGTCGAGCAGGTCGGTGTGCATGGCCCTGCCCCACTGCTTGTTGCCGGCGTTGAGGAACTTCTTGCCGTAGCCGGTGGAGCCGCGGAAGTTCACCTGCATGACGGCGTAGCCGCGGTTCGAGAGCCACTGCGCGTACGGGTTGTAGCCCCAGGTGTCGCGGGCCCACGGGCCGCCGTGCACGAAGAGGACGAGCGGGAGCCGGGAGGGCTTCACGCCCACCGGGAGGGTGAGGTAGCCGTTCAGGACGAGGCCGTCGCGGGCCGGGAAGGAGACGGCGCGCATCTGGGCCAGCGGCAGCCCCTCCAGCCTGGGCTGGTGCACGAAGAGGAAGGTGCCCTTCTTCGTCTCGCGGTCCCAGGAGTAGTACCGGATCGGGCCGCGGTCCTCGGTGAAGCCGACCAGCCAGGTCTTGTCGTCGCGGTCGCGGTTCACGACGGCGAAGTCGCCGTCGCGCAGCTTCCAGATGCCTTCGAAGTCGCCCTTCACGAGCGGGTCGATGACCGTCCAGGCCTGGCGGCCGGCGGGGAAGTCGACCGCCTGGACGACGTGCTTCACCGGGTGGATCATCACCTGGCCGGCGTCGACGTTCGGGTTCTCGGCGATGACCGTCTCGGTGCCGGTGGCGATGTCCTTGCGGATCACCCGGTTGGTGTTGGCGTTGAGCGAGGAGGTGAGGAGGACGGCCGCGCCGTCGGCGGTGATGTCGAGTTCCGATACGTCCTCGCCGAAGGGGGCCGTGACGAGGGTCTTCCAGGGGGCGGTGGGGCTCTCGCGGACGCGGATCTCGGTGCTGCCGTCCGGCTTCATGGACTGCGCCACCTTGACCTCGAGGTCGTCGGTGGAGTCCCAGCCGACCACGTCGCCCGGGTTCTCGGCGACGAGCTTCGAGGCGCCGTTCTCGAGGTTCACCTCGTACACGTCCATGAGCCGGCGGTCGCGCAGGTTCATCTGCACGAGGATGCGGTCGCGGACCTTCTGGCTCACGTTGATGGGCGCGGCCCGCACCCCCTGGAACGGGGTGAGGTCGCGGACGTTGCCGGAGACCAGGTCCACGCCATACAGGTGGTAGTTCTCGTCGCCGTCCGAGTCCTGCAGGTAGAGCAGGGTGCGATCGTCCTGCGCCCAGAGGTAGTTGCGGATCCCGCGCTTCTTGTCGGCGGTGACCTTCTTGCCGTCCTCCTGGCCGACGGTCTTCACCCACACTTGAAGGACGTTCTTCTCGTCGGTGGCGATCCAGGCGAACTTCTTGCCGTCGGGGGAGAGCTTGGGGCCGGTGCGCTCGGGGTTCCCGAAGAGGATGTCGCGGGAGATGACGGGGACGGGGGCCGCCTCGGCGGCCAGGGCGGGGGCGAACGGGACCGCGAGAGCCACGAGCAGGGCGGCGACGGCCACCCTGGGGGACACGACGTGCATGGATCCTCCTCCGAAAAGTCAGGTCGTACGGGAACCCGCTCCTTATATTTCGAATTCCGGCCGCTTCAAGGTCCATCCCTTCCGGGAGCGCCCAGAGGGCCGGCAGACCCAATCGCGTGACGGGAGCAGGAATGGCGACGGAAGCAGGCGCCGCGCGCGCCGGCATCGGCTGGTTCGAACGGTTCGGGGTGACGGAGCGCACGCTCCGGGAGGCCCTGGCGGCGGCGCTCTCCCGGGGCGGCGACTTCGCCGACCTCTACTTCCAGCACCGGATCGAGACCGACCTGGCGCTCGAGGACGGGGCGGTGAACCGGGGCTTCGCCTCGGTGGAACTGGGCGTTGGCGTGCGGGTCGTGAAGGGAGACCAGACCGGCTACGGCTACACCGAGGACCTGTCGCTCCCGGCCATCCTGGCGGCGGCGCGCACCGCGGCCGCCATCGCCGACGGAGCCTCCCGCGAAGCACCGGTCCGCATGCACCTCGCCCCCCGCCTGGGGGGACGCTATCCGTCGCTCGCGCCGGGGGAGGGGGAGGGCTCCGCGGCCCGCCTGCCGATCCTCGAGCAGGTGAACGCGCGCCTCCTCGCCGCCGACCCCAGCGTCCGCAAGGTGAACGTCCACCTCCACGACGAGCAGAGCGCGGTGCTCGTCGCCGACTCGAGCGGCCGCGTGGTAGAGGACATGCAGCCCATGGCGCTCCTCTCGGCGTCGGTGCTGGCCGAGCGGGACGGGCGGCGTGAGCAGAACGGCTACAACGTGGCCGGGCGCGCCGGGGGCAACTTCTACTCGGCCGACCGCATCGACCGCCTGTGCACCGAGGCCTGGGCCCGCACCGCCATCCTCTTCGAGGCCGGGCAGCCGCCCGCCGGCGAGATGCCGGTGGTGCTCGCCGCCGGGTCGTCGGGGATCCTCCTCCACGAGGCCATCGGCCACGGCATGGAGGCCGACTTCAACCGCAAGGGCACCTCCATCTACGCCGACAAGCTCGGCAAGGTGGTCGCCGCGCCCTTCGTCTCCATCGTCGACGACGGCACCGGCACCGGCGCCCGCGGGTCGATCCACGTGGACGACGAGGGCAACCCGGCCGGGCGGACCGTGCTGGTCGAGAACGGCGTGCTGGCCTCCTACCTCCACGACGCCATCTCGGCCCGCCACTACGGTGTGGCGCCCACCGGCAACGGACGCCGCGAGAGCTACCGCCACCCGCCGCTCCCCCGCATGCGCTCCACCTACATGCTGCCCGG
>DAIEMM010000359.1 GCA_027349605.1 Anaeromyxobacteraceae bacterium | reverse complement strand
CGCTGAGCTTCGAGGCCCCGGCGGCCTGGACCGCGGACGGGGATCCACGCAGGGTGAAGCTGGTCTCCCCGGGAGGGGAGGCGGTGGTCGAGGTGAAGGCGACGGCCGTCCCCGGCTCCTCCGCCGACTGCCTGGCCAGGGCCGGCGCGGCGCTGGAGCGCGGCGCCGCGTCCCTCTCCGGGCTGCGCCGGCACGACTCCACCTTCGCCGGCAGGAAGGCCATCGCCCAGGAGGCCGACCACGGGGGCTGGCACGGATGGGCCTGGGCCACCTGCGATCGCGGGGAGCAGTACCGGGTCTTCCTGTCCGGCCGCGCACCGGTCTCCCGGGAGACCCTCGAGGTGCAGCGCCGGCTCGTCGCCACGGCGCGCCTGGGAGGAACGCCATGACCCGTCCCGCCCCGTCGAGGCCGTCCGAGCTGGTCCGGCCGTACGGAGACCGGCGCGACGACGGCGTCGTCCAGCTCTCCTTCGTGCTCCCGGTGACGCCGGGCGACCGGGCCCGGGAGGCGGCGACCCAGGTCGCCCGGAAGATGGGGCTCTCCGGGATCCACGTTGCGGCGATGGAGAAGGCCGCCGAGGGGTACTCCTTCTTCGTGGTCTACGGCCACACCGACGCGGCGGTGGACCTGGCCGCCATCGACGTACCCGAGGTGAAGTCCAGGAAGCTCGGCTTCGACGAGCTGAACGCGCTCGCCGCCCGGGACCTGGGACGCCGCATCGTGGTGCTGGGCGCCTGCACCGGATCCGACGCCCACGCGGTGGGCATCGACGCCATCATGAACATGAAGGGGTTCGCCGGCGACTACGGCCTGGAGCGTTACCCGGCGTTCGACGCGCGGAACCTCGGATCGCAGGTGGAGAACGCCGCGCTGGCGCGGGCCTGCCGGGAGGCCGGCGCCGACGCGGTGCTGGTCTCGCAGGTGGTCACCCAGCGGGACGTCCACAAGGAGAACGCCCGGGCCTTCCTCGACGAGCTCGGGAAGCTCGGGCTCCGGGACCGGGTGGTCTGCATCCTGGGGGGGCCTCGCATCGACCACCGGCTGGCGCTCGAGCTGGGCTACGACGCGGGGTTCGGGCCCGGGACGAAGCCGTCCGACGTGGCGAACTACATCGTGGGGCGCGTCCTGGAGAAGGCGGGCAAGGCCCCGACGGAGGTGCGAGATGGCTGACGGGGTCCTCATCCGCATGCGCATGTCCCTGGCCGACGCCCACTACGGCGGGAACCTGGTGGACGGGGCGCGCATGCTACAGCTCTTCGGCGACGTGGCCACCGAGCTCCTCATCCGGCTCGACGGCGACGAGGGGCTCTTCCGGGCCTACGACTCGGTCGAGTTCCTCGCTCCGGTGCACGCCGGCGACTACGTCGAGGTCTCGGGCGAGATCACCCGCGTGGGGAGCACGTCGCGGACCATGCGCTTCGAGGCGCGCAAGGTGGTCGTCCCGCGCCCCGACCTCTCGGACAGCGCGGCCGATCTCCTGGTCGAGCCGGTCGTGGTGTGCCGGGCCACCGGGACCTGCGTGGTGCCGAAGGACAAGCAGCGTCGCGTTCGCGGGTAGGGGGAGGGGGAATCCATGGGCGAGAAGGCCATCGTCACCTGCGCGGTGGTGGGAGCGGAGGTGACGCGCGAGCAGAGCCCGGCGGTGCCGTACACGCCGGAGGAGATCGCCCGGGCCGCGGTCGACGCCTGGCGCGAAGGCGCCGCGGTGGTCCACCTGCACGCGCGCCACCCGGACGGGCGCCCGTCCCAGCGAGCGGAGCACTTCCGGGAGATCGTCGACCGGATCCGCGCGGCGGGGTGCGACGTGGTCGTCCAGTGCTCCACCGGCGGTGCGGTGGGGATGGGGGTCGAGGAGCGGCTGGGCTCCCTGGTCGAGGGCGCGGAGATGGCCACCCTGAACATGGGGACCCTCAACTTCGGCGACGACGTCTTCGTGAACGCGCGTCCGGACATCGTCCGCATCGCGGGCCGGATCCGGGAGCGGAAGCTCGTCCCCGAGTGCGAGATCTACGACGCCGGGATGCTCGAGACCCTCCGCTGGCTCCTCGACAAGGGACACCTGGCCCACCCGTATCACGTGCAGTTCGTGCTCGGGGTGCCGGGAGGGATGTCGGGCACCGAGAGGAACCTCCGCTTCCTGGTGGAGGGGATGCCCGAGCCGGCCCACTGGACGGTGGCGGGCATCGGCCGCTTCGAGATGCCGATGGCCGAGCTGTCGCTGCGCCTGGGAGGGCACGTCCGGGTGGGGCTGGAGGACAACCTCTACGTGTCCAGGGGCGTGCTCGCGAAGGGCAACCCCGAGCTGGTCGCCGCCGCCGTCCGCATGGTCGCGGAGTCGGGGCGGACGCTGGCTTCCCCGGCGGATGCGCGGCGCATCCTGGAGATCGCATGAGCCTCAAGGACTGGCTGGTTCGATTCAAGGCGCAGCACGAGCAGGCGCGGGCCGGGAACCTGTCCGGCGACGGATTGGCCGACTACCGCGCCGGCCGCGACGAGCTGGCCCGGGCGCTTCTCGGGGCGCAGGCGGCGTCCCTCAAGCCCGGGGAGGTGCCGCGCCAGGCCCTGCGCGTCGCCCGGGCGCTGCAGGCCGACCTCGAGTGGAGCGTCGACCGGGTCCGCGCGGTGACGCAGGAGATCTCGGCCGGGGGGTTCTCGGTGCTCCTGACCAAGATCCCGCCCACCGACGAGGAGGTCAAGGTCAGCCTCCGGCTGCCGGGCGCGGAGACCGTGACGGGACCCGCCAGGGTGGTCGGTTCGGTGGTGCAGCCTTCCGCGGTACGGGTCTCGTTCTCCTTCAGCGGGCTGGGCGCGGCCGAGAGGGACAAGCTCGAGTTCGCCGTCTTCGACACCGTCCTGCAGAGCATCCGGATCTGATGGCGCACGAAAGGTGAAGGCGGCTCCGGGGCCCGCACCCCGGAACCGCCTTCCGCGCCCCACGCGCGTGAAGTTCTAGGACTTGGAGGGCTCGGGCGGGGGCTTGGCCCCGAAGTCGATGTCGACGTCCAGCTGCACCGACCACATCATCGTCGACAGCCCGGGCTGCGCGTACTTGTTGAGGAAGAAGACGGGCCCGGTGATGATGTCGATGGCGGGCGTGAAGTAGATGCCGACGCCCCCGCCGGCCGCCGAGAAGGCGCTGTTGCCCGTCATGACGTCGGCGCAGAAGTTGATCTTGTAGAGTCCTTTCAGGTCGAGGACGACGTCGGGGGAGACGTAGGAGGCCATGAAGCCGCCGCGCGTCAGCACCACCCCGTCGACGTCGCTCCAGATCCCGTTGGCCCCGCCCGCTCCGTAGAAGCCGCCCACGGTGAGCGCGCCGAAGGAGAAGGTCTTGCCGACCTCGCCGTGCAGCACGTCGAACTGGGTTCCCTGGTTGACGCCGACGCCGTAGATGCCCGCGGTGATGCCCGGGAACCAGTCGCCGTACGCACCCTCGACGAG
>DAIEMM010000355.1 GCA_027349605.1 Anaeromyxobacteraceae bacterium | reverse complement strand
CCGAAGGCGCGGCCGCGCCGGCGGGCCTCGCCGGGGCCGAGTGGTGGGTGGCCATCGACGAGCAGCCGGTGGGCCCGGTCGGGATCGAGGTGGTCCGGCACCACTGGGACCTGGGCGAGATCGGACCGGAGAGCCTGGTCTGGTTCTCCGGCCTCACCGAGTGGTCGCCCATCTCCTCGGTTCCCGAGCTGCACGGCCACCTGACCGGCGGCTTGCCCGGGGCGCCTCCCGCAGCGGCGCCTCCTCCGCCGGCGCCTGCTCCGGCCGCCGAGGAGGAGTGGCGACCGGGGGCGGCTTCGGCGCTGGCCGCCCTGGAGGAGCCCGAGCCCCGGCCGGCCTTCCCGGCCGAGGAGGCCGCGGCCCCGCCCGAGCAGTCGCCACCGGCTTCCGCCCCGCCGCCCCCCGAGGGCGCCGGGTCCGGCACCGACCCCACCGGAGTCGTGCCGCTTCCCATGGCCGGGCTGGAGCGGACCGGGGAGAAGCGCCTCGGCGCCACGCCGGGGCCCCGCGGGCCGCATTCCCGCAGAGCCCCTTCGCACGCGCCGGCCCGGGAGAGCCGTTCCCTCTCCGTGGTGCTCCTCGTCGCGCTGGCGGTGGTGGCCGTGGTCGCCGCGGGTCTCTGGTGGATGACGAAGTAGCGGGACGGCCGGTGCACGACACGGCCCCGGAGGTCCTGCGCCTCATCCTTCGGGGCGGGTCGGTCATCGACTGGCGGCGCCTCCACTTCCGCGACGTGGCGGAGGTGGACCGCTTCCTCCACCTCCACCTCCTCGATCTCGAGGACCCCCATGACGAGGCGCGGGTCCGGACCATCCTGGCCCAGGCCGTCGCCTACCTCCGCTCCGCCTTCGGATACCGGGTGGCGGCGGCGGTGGCCGAGCCGGAGGACCTTCGAACGCTCTTCCTGCTGGCGAGCGGCGTGGCCGAGCCCTCCCGCTACCGGCGCATCGCCTGCGTGGTGCTCAAGGTCATGCACGTGGTCCACCACGTGGAGGCGCGCGAGCTGCTCTTCCGCACCCCCATGCGCGAGGCCGACCTGGCCGACCGGGTGGAGCGCCGGGTGCTCGCGGTGGCCCGGCAGATGGCCGAGGCCGGGCTCCCCGTCGTGGAGTTCCAGGGCAACCGCAAGTCGCGGGAGTCGCTGGTGACGAAGCTCCTCGTGAAGAGGGAGTCGGTCGCGGCGCAGGTGTTCGACCGGGTCCGCTACCGCGTGCTCACCCGGACCGTGGCGGACGTCGTGCCGGTCCTGCGCTACCTCTCCGAGCAGCTCTTCCCATTCAACTACGTGGTCCCGGGCCAGTCGGAGAACTCGCTCCTCCCCGTGCGGAGGCGCGAGACGGCGAAGGCGAGGCGGGAGAACCCGTTCAGCGAGGCCACCTACCAGGCCCTTCACTTCGTGGTGGACCTGCCGGTGCGCATCGACGACCTCCTCCCGCCGGTGCCGCCCGGCGACTGGGAGGACCTGGGGCGCATCGTCTTCTCGATGGTCGAGTTCCAGGTGATGGACGAGGAGACGGCGCGGCGGAACGAGCAGGGCGCGGCGAGCCACCGGAGGTACAAGAAGCGCCAGGCGGTCTCGGCGCTGCGGCGGCTGTCGCGGGGCCTGGTGGTGCCGAGGAGGAGGAAGGCGAGGGTGTAGCGCCTCGCCTGGGGCGGGGCGCCGGCTACTTCCTCTTCCGCGCCTTCTTTCGCGCCTGCCGCTCCCGCTTGCGCTTCTTGTTGCGGGCTTCGCGGTCGGCTGCACTCTCGGTCGAGATGGGCTCGGGCGCGTAGCCCATGAGCCGGGCCCGGGCCAGCGCGCCGGCCGGGAGCCGCGGCTGCATGCCCCGGGGCAGCCCGGCCATCTGGCCGGCCAGCTGCGACGGGTCGGGAGCGCCGCCGTCCATGAGCTGCTGGACCGCCGCGGCGTCGTCGCCGAGCACGTCCTCGAGCCCCTGTCCCTTGGCCTTGCGCAGACCGGCGAGCTGCTTGATTCCGGGCAACCGCGAGAGCAGCCCGGGAGCCGAGCCCACCATCCGCATGATGCCCTTCATGCCGTGGTACTGCTTGAGGAGGTCCTTGACCTCCTTCTCCTTGCGGCCGGATCCCCTGGCGATGCGCCGCATGCGCTACTCGTTGAGCGAGTCAGGACGCTGCCGTTCCCCCGGGGTCATGGAGTCGACCATGGCGACGATGCGGCCGAGCGCCTTCTCGTCGAACTGGAAGCCCTCGGGCATCTCCCCGAAGATGGGGAACTTCTCCATCAGCTCGCCGATGGGCCCCATCTTGCGGATGGTGCGGATCTGCTTCACGAAGTCGTCGAGGGTGAAGTCGCCGGAGAGGAGCTTCTTCGCGTCGGCCTCCGCCTGCTCCTCGTCGACGTGGGCCTCGAAGTCCTTCATGAGGCCGACGACGTCGCCGAACCCCAGGATGCGCCCGGCCAGCCCCTCGGGGCGGAACTCCTCGAGCTTGTCGAGCGTCTCGCCCATGCCCAGGAACTTGATGGGCTTGCCGGTGACCTCCTTGATGGACAGCGCCGCGCCGCCGCGGGCGTCGCCGTCGAGCTTGGTGAGGACGAAGCCGTCGATGCCGATGCGCCGGTCGAACTCGGAGGCGGTGCGCACCGCGTCCTGGCCGATCATGGCGTCGCAGACGAGCAGGGTGTTCTCGGGCTTCACCGCGCTCTTCACCTGCTCGAGCTCGGTCATGAGCGCGTCGTCGATGGCGAGCCGGCCGGCGGTGTCGTAGATGACGACGTCGGTCCGGTCGCGCGCCGCCTTCTCGTGGGCGCGGCGGCAGAGCTCCGGCGGGGCGATGCCCGGCTCGTGGAAGACCGGGACGCCCAGCTTCTCGCCGAGCTGCCGGAGCTGCTCCACGGCGGCGGGACGCTGCACGTCGGCGGCCACGAGGAGGATCGACTTCCCCTCCTTGAGGTAGCGGTTCGCGATCTTGGCCGCGGTGGTGGTCTTGCCGGATCCCTGGAGCCCCACCATCATGACGCCGGTGGGCTTCCGGGCCCCCACGGCGAGCGAGGTGTCCACCGGGCCCATGAGGGCCTCGAGCTCGTCGTGGCAGATCTTGACGAAGTGGTCCTGCGGCGTGACCCGCACGGTCCCCTTGCCGGTCTTGACCTTGGTCTCCACCACCTCGCCGACCGCCTTCTCGCGGACGCGGGCGACGAAGCGCTTCACCACGTCGAAGGAGACGTCGGCCTCGAGCAGCGCCACGCGGATGTCGCGCAGCGCTTCGTCGACGACCTCCGAGGTGATCTCGGTGCGCCCCTTGAGCTTGTTCCTGGCGGCCTTGAAGCCTTTTGCGACGGTTTCCAGCATCTCCGGACGTGCCCTTTCGAGGAGGGGGCTTATAACACGGACATGGCCCCGCGCCCGCCCCCCCAGGGCCCCCGGATGTTCACCGTCGAGGAGGCGAACGACCTCGTGCCCGACCTGGAGCTGGCCTTCGGCCACCTGGGCCGGCTGCGTGGCGAGGCGAGCGTGCTCGTCGCGGCGCTGGGCGGCGGGGACCGGGCCATGGAGATCCTGAACGGGGCTGCTCCCGGGCCCGGCCTCGAGCCCCATGCCCGTCGCTTCCAGGCCCTGGTCGAGGAGATCAACGGCGTCGTCGAGCAGGTGAACGAGCTGGGCTGCCTGGTGAAGGACATCGACGCCGGGCTGGTCGATTTCTACGGCGTCCGGGAAGGCGAACCGGTCTTCCTCTGCTGGCAGTTCGGCGAGCCCGCGGTGGCCCACTGGCACCCGATCGAGGAGGGCTTCGCGTCGCGGCAGCCCATCGAGGGCGTGTCGATCGAGCCCCCGCCGTTCCCGAATTGA
>DAIEMM010000326.1 GCA_027349605.1 Anaeromyxobacteraceae bacterium | reverse complement strand
GTCGTCGAAGCCCGAGGGCTTCATCTTCGTCACCATGTGGGTGAAGCCCTCCGACTCCATCTGGAAGACGCCGTCGGTGTCGCCCCGGGAGATGAGCTCGTAGACCGCCGGGTCGTCGATGGGGATCTGGTCGGCGGTGAGGGCGGCCTGATCGGGGTGGTTCTCCCGGACCCGCTTCAGCGCCTCGTCGACCACCGTGAGGGTCTTCAGGCCCAGGAAGTCGAACTTCACCAGCCCGGCCTTCTCGGCGTCGTCCTTGGCGAACTGCGAGACGAGCATGTCGCTCTTCTCGTCCTTGTAGACCGGGACGTACTCCCAGAGCGGCCTGTCGGCGATGACCACGCCCGCGGCGTGCAGGCCGGCCTGCCGGTTCAGCCCCTCGAGCGCCATGGCGATGTCGAGGATGTCCCTCGTCGTCACCTTGCGCTGCGTGCCGTCGGGCTCGGTCCACTCGCGCACCAGGGTGGGCTTCTCGTGGAGCTCGGCCAGGCGCGGCTCGATCTCGATGCACTCCCGGAGCGCCTTCACCTTGCCCTGCACCGGCTCGGGCACGAGCTTGGCGATGCGGTCCCCCTCGGCGAAGGGGAGTCCCATGACCCGCACCACGTCGCGGATCACCGAGCGGGCCTTCAAGGAGCCGAAGGTGGTGATCTGGCCGACGTTCTCCTTGCCGTACTTGCCGGCGACGTAGTGGATGACCTCGTCGCGCCGGTCCTGGCAGAAGTCGATGTCGAAGTCGGGCATCGAGACCCGCTCGGGGTTGAGGAAGCGCTCGAAGAGGAGGTTCCAGCGGATGGGGTCGAGGTCGGTGATGCGGAGCGACCAGGCCACGATGGACCCCGCGCCCGAGCCGCGCCCCGGCCCCACCGGCACCTGCCGCCCCTTGGCCCAGTTGATGAAGTCCTGGACGATGAGGAAGTAGCCGGAGAAGCCCATCTTCCGGATGATCCCCACCTCGGTCTCGAGCCGCTGCCGGTAGAGGTCGCGGTCGTGGGGGTACTTGCCCTCGATCTCCCGGAAGCGCCGGTCGAGCCCCTCGCGGGCCAGCTTCACGAGCCAGTCGTCCTCGGTGACCCCCTCGGGCAGCTGGAAGCGGGGCAGGTAGCTCGCCCCGAGCTTCATCTCCACGTTGCACATCTCGGCGATGCGCACCGTGTTGGCGATGGCCTCCTTGTACTGGGGGAGGGAGGCCAGCATGTCGTCCGGCGAGGCCACGAAGAGCCCGTCGGTCTCGTGGTGGATGCGCTTCGGGTCGGTGAGGGTCTTGTTGGACGCGATGCACATGAGGACCTCGTGCGCCTTCGCGTCGCTGCGGTTCACGTAGTGTGCATCGGCGGTGGCGACCAGCGGGATGCCCTCGCTCTCGGAGAGCTCGGCCAGCCGGGCGTTCACCTCCAGCTGCTCGGCCATGCCGTTCGACTGGACCTCCAGGAAGAAGCTGCCGGGCTCGAAGATGTCGCGGTACTCGCGGGCCGCGGCCCTCGCGCCGTCCATGTCGCCCTTGTTGCAGAGGCGGGGGATCTCGCCCCCCAGGCAGGCGGTGAGCCCCACCAGCCCCTTGGCGTGGTCGCGCAGGAGCCCCTTGTCGATGCGGGGGTCGTAGTAGAACCCCTCGGTGAAGGCCATGGACGAGAGGTAGCGGAGGTTGGCCCAGCCCTCGGCGTTCTTGGCGAGGAGGATGAGGTGGCGGCTCACGCGCTCGCTGCGGTCCGCCCGCCCCTTGGGGCCGGCCACGTAGGCCTCCATGCCCAGGATGGGCTTCACCCCGGCGGCCCTGGCCGACCTGTAGAAGTCCACGGCCCCGAAGAGGTTTCCGTGGTCGGTGACGGCCACGGTGCTCATGCCCCGCTCCTTCACCGTCCTGGACAGGTCGCCGATGCGGATGGCGCCGTCGAGGAGGGAGTAGAGCGTGTGCAGGTGGAGATGGACGAAGTCGGACAAGGTGTGGCGCCCCCGGGCCGGGTTAGATAGCAGGAGGGTCTGACCGCTTCCAGCCTCGCCGAGGGGAGTCGAAACGATGAAGAAGGTCCTGCTGGTCCTGGTGGCCGCCGTCGCGATCTTCGCCGGATTCGTCGCCACGCGCCCATCCCGGTACACGATCGAGCGGAGCACGGTCGTGCCCGCGCCGGCCTCGCGCCCCTACCAGCTGGTGGTCGACTTCCACAGGTGGGACGGCTGGTCCCCGTGGGCGAAGCTCGACCCCAGGATGACCACCGACCACTCCGGGCCTCCGTCCGGGGTGGGCGCCGTCTACCACTGGAAGGGCAACGACAAGGTCGGCGAGGGGCGCATGACCATCACCGGCGCGGTCGAGGACGAGTTCGTCCAGATCGAGCTCGAGTTCCTGAAGCCCTGGGAGCAGACCAGCACGACCGAGTTCCACTTCGCTCCCGAGGGCGGAGGGACCCGGGTGACCTGGAAGATGTCGGGGACCCACGACTTCGTCGGCAAGCTGTTCGCCGTCTTCATGGACATGGACAAGATGGTGGGGCCCGACTTCGAGAAGGGGCTCGCGGCGCTGAAGGCGGAGTCCGAGCGGTGAGGAGTGGGGTAGGCTGCTTCACGTGACGCCCGTCCTGGTACTCGCAACGCTGCTTCTCGCCGCCGAATCGGATCCCAACGGCCCCTCCTGCTCGCTCTCGGGGGAGGTCCTCCAGGCCTACGGGATCGGGACGCCGTGGGCCGACCTGGCCCGCATGGCCGAGGACGTGGGGGCCGCACCGCTCCGTCCGGACCTCTTCCAGCGCCCCGGCGACCGGGCCATCCCGCTCTGCGCCGGCGGCCCAGCGCTCCCCTTGGGCCGGAAGGCCGCCGTCCCGGCTCCGGGGACGCTCGTCCTCGACTGGGTCCCGGCCACGCTCTCCGTCACCGCCAACAGCGCCTACCCGTCGGGCGCGAACGACGGCGCGATGTGGCAGGGCAAGGGCGTCTCCGCGCAGCTCGGCGTGGGGCTCCAGTTCGAGTGGGGGATCCTCTCGGCGGCCTTCGTGCCCGGGGTGGCCTGGCAGCAGAACGCGGCCTTCCCCATCCTCCCCACCGGACGGCCCGGGGACCTCGCCTACGCGAACCCGTACTACGGCGACGCGCTCGACGTCCCGCAGCGCTTCGGCGACGCGAACTTCTGGACGGTGACGCCGGGCCAGAGCTACGTGCAGCTGGCGTACGGCGGGGTGGGGATCGGGGTCTCCACCGAGAACCTCTGGTGGGGGCCGGGCCAGCGCAACACGCTCCTCATGTCCAACGACGCGAACGGCTTTCCCCACGCCTACCTGGGGACCGTGCGGCCGGTGGACATCTGGATCGGCAACATCGAGGTCGACCTCTGGTTCGGCCGCCTGGAGCGCTCGAAGTACTTCTACACCCAGGATCACGCCTGGCTCGGCGCCGTCACCGCCGATCTCGAGGTGCGCTGGGTGCGCGGGCTCTACGTCGGCGCGGTGGCCGTGAACGTGTCGTCCCAGCTCTCGGGCGGAGGAGACGAGCGGAGCTCCAACACGCTCGTCGGGCTCTACGGCCGCTGGGTCTTCCCCCCGGCCGGCGTCGAGGTGTACGGGGAGTGGACCCGGGAGGACGCCTGGATCAGCGTCTACGACCTCTCGAAGGAGCTCGACCACTCGGCCGGCTACACCCTCGGGCTGCAGAAGGTCTTCCTGGGGAGCGATTACTGGGTGCGGGTCCTCGCCGAGATCACCGACGACGACATCCCGCGTCCGCCGCGGGACTGGCGGCCCAACCCGACCTCCTACTACGTGCACGGCGGCAACACCAACTACACGAACGGCGGGCAGATCCTGGGCTCGGCCATCGGCCCCGGAGGCTCCACGCAGTACCTGGGGGTGGACGTCCTCACGCCGTCCGGATGGTACGGGGGCTGGCTCGAGCGCACGCGCCGGAACGACGTCTGGTTCATGGCCCACTCGACCGACAACGAGCCGGACGTCGAGCTCGGCATGGGTCTACGCTACGTGAAGTCGCTGGGGGCCTTCGACCTGGGG
>DAIEMM010000322.1 GCA_027349605.1 Anaeromyxobacteraceae bacterium | reverse complement strand
CCACCAGGCCGGCCTTGGCGTTGAGCTGCAGCGCGCCGGCCGGCTGGACGAAGAAGGTGTTCCAGTACGGGAGGAACAGGTCGATCCCCACCTCGGCCTGGAGCTTCTCGAAGGGCAGCACACCCATGGTGAGGCCCAGGTCCATGGGGTAGGCGGCCCGGTCGTTGAAGTACATGTCGTAGGTGATGTGCGGCACGAGGAACGGCTGCACGTAGGTCGTGGCCGGAGACCAGAACACCGTGGACGGAGTCGCCCAGGCGGTCTGCGCGGAGAGCGCGAGGGCGCAGGCGGCGGCGATGCGGACGAGCTTCTTCATCGATGGACTCCCTGGATAAGTGGTCGCGAGAGGCGAACCCGACGTTCGAGCCGGGAGCATTGCACTCGGCGTGCCGGTCGCGCGGAGCCGGATTCCTCTGGCATACCGCAATTCGGCGACCGCGGTGCGCGGCGCGCGTGCACGGGCTGCCCGCCGGCCGCGCAAGACGGCTGCGAGGGGCGCCGGCCGCAAGAGAGGAGGCCCGCCGCGCGCGAGGCACGGCGGGCCGGGGGAAGGGCGGGACTCCGCGTCAGGCGTGGACGGTGCCGCCGGAGCTGGACTCGATGTCGGTGTGGATGTAGCCGCGCTCGCCGCTCTCGGAGGAGTCCATGCCGCTCCACTCGTCCTGCTCGTCGGCCCGCAGCGGGAAGACGAAGCCCACCACCTTGTAGAGCAGGAAGGAGATGCTCCCCGACCAGACGAGGGTGACGAGCACGCCCACGGCCTGCCATCCGAGCAAGGAGAGGCTGGCGTCGGCGCCGTCGGGGTTCACGAGCTTGGTGGCGAAGACGCCGGTGAGGAGCGCCCCCAGGGTGGCGGCCACGCCGTGGACCGCGAAGACGTCGAGGGAGTCGTCGATGCCGAGACGCGGGCGGTAGCGCACGGCGAGGAGGGAAGCCAGTCCCGCCAGGGCGCCGATGACCAGCGCCGAGCCGGGCGTGACGAACCCGCAGGCCGGGGTGATGGCCACCATGCCGGCCACGGCGCCGGAGGCCAGCCCGACACCGGACATCTTGCCGTGGAAGAAGAAGAGCTCGGCCAGGCCCCAGGCGGCGGCGGCCGCCGCCGGCGCGAAGAAGGTGTTGGCGAAGGCGTAGGCGGCGAGGCCGTTCGCGGCCAGCGCAGAGCCGCCGTTGAACCCCAGCCAGCCGAACCAGAGCATCCCGGCCCCGAGGATCACGAAGGGGACGTTGTGGGGGAGGGTCGTGGGCGCCTTCAGCCCGCGGCGCTTGCCGAGGAGGAGCGCGCCGACGATGGCGGCGGCAGCCGCGTTGATGTGGACCACGGTGCCGCCGGCGAAGTCGAGCACGCCCCGGGCGCGGAGCCATCCTCCCGGCGCCCAGACCCAGTGGGCCACCGGCGTGTAGACGATGAGGCTCCAGAGGATCACGAAGAGGACGAAGGCCTTCACCCGGATGCGCTCCACCAGCGCTCCCGAGATGAGCGCGGGGGTGATCACGGCGAACATCCCCTGGAACAGCATGAACGCCACGTGCGGGATGGTCGCGGAGAGCGACTTCTCCGGCTCGGCGCCCACGCCCCTCAGGCCGAACCAGTGGGCGCCTCCCAGCAGGGAGTCGAAGGTGCCCGGCGAGAACGAGAGGCTGTAGCCGGCCACCGCCCAGAGCACCCCCACCACCGCCATGCACACGATGGAGAGGATCATCGTATGGACGACGTTCTTGGCGCGCACCAGGCCGCCGTAGAAGAAGGCGAGCCCGGGGGTCATGAACATGACCAGTGCGGCGCTCATGAGGACGAAGGCGGTGTCGCCCGAGTCGATCGGATTCACGCTGTGCTCCTCCAGGGAGGGTGGGGTGCCCTCCTCCCGTGCAGGCCGCGTGCCGGTTCGTCGTGCAGGGGGCTGGCGCGATCTCCGGGCACTCCGGCGGCCGGGTGCCCGCCGGACGCGCAGGCGGGTGCATGAGGTCCGGGCAGCCGGACCCGGAGTGGCTACGTCTTCCTGGGGGACTTCTTGACGGGAGCCTTGGCGGGATGCTTCTTGCCCTTCGGCTTCGCCTTCGCGGTCGACTTGCCCTTTGCCGGACCCTTCTTGGCGTGGGCTGCCTTCCTCTTGTCCACCGTCCGCTGCTCCGGAGGAGGAGAAGGGGGGAGCGGCACGTGCGGGTCGTCGTCGCTCGCGCTCCGGAGGCCCGCCGGAGCACCGTCGACGACACGGAACCCCGTGCGGGACAGTTCCTCCTCGGCCACCGCCCTCTCCAGCCAGGCGCGGTCGGCGCCGGAAGTGCCCGAGGCGTCGAGCGTGCGCTGGGCGCCGGCGCGATCGCCAGCGCGGCCCTGCAGTGCGGCGAGGTGCAGCGCGGCCCGGGCGCGCTCGTTCCCGGGCGTCCCGGTGGTGTCGGCGAGAATGCGCTCCAGGGCCGGGTAGGCCTCCTCCGGCCGGGCCTTTCCCGACAGCGCGAGCTTTGCGACCCCGTAGGCGGCGCGGGGGTGACCGGGCGAGACCTGGAGGGCCGCCAGGTAGGCCTGTCGCGCGCCCTCCGGCTTTCCGGTGCGCCGGAGCGCATCTCCCTGCAGCGCGAGGGCGGCGGGAAGCCCCGGCTCGGCGGCGACCGCCTCCGCGGCGAACTCGGCTGCTCCTGCGGGATTTCCAGCGAGGAGCGCCACTCGCCCCTGGATCACGCGTCCCATGGCGCCGGTGCCCGGGCGAGCGGCCGAGGTGGCTGCGGATCCGGCCTGCCCCCTTCCCATGGCGAGGGCGGCGCGGGCCAGGCTCGCGGCCGGAGGGA
>DAIEMM010000319.1 GCA_027349605.1 Anaeromyxobacteraceae bacterium | reverse complement strand
GGGCGAGGACGTTCACGGCCCCCACCTGCGCCGCCACGTCGTCGAGGGCGGCGCAGAGCGGGACCACCGCCTCCTTGTGCGGGACGGTGACGTTCATCCCGCCGAAGCCCAGCGCGCGGGCGCCCCGGAGGGCGGCCTCGAGGTCGTCGGGCGCCACCGGGAGGGCGACGTAGGCCCCGTCGAACCCGATGGCCGCGAAGGCGGCGTTCTGCATGGCCGGGGAGAGGCTGTGGTCCACCGGGGAGCCGAGGACCGCGAACAGGGTGGTGCGCCCCGAGATCATGCGCCCTCCGAGAGCTGGTCGAGGATCGAGAAGAAAGAGGGGAAGCTGGTGTCGACGCAGGCGACGTCGTCGAGGACCACCTCGTCCCCCCCGGCGAGGAGCTGGGCAACCGCCATGCTCATGGCCACGCGGTGGTCCATCCGGGTGCGCACCGCCGTCCCGCGGAGCAGGGTGGGACCCTCGATGGCGCACCCGTCGTCGAAGAGCTCGATGCGGGCCCCGGCGGCGGCGAGGACCTCCCCCATCACGGCCAGGCGGTCCGACTCCTTCACCCGCAGCTCCTTGGCGTCGCGGATCAGGGTGCGCCCTCGGGCCTGGGTGGCGAGGACCATGAGCACCGGCAGCTCGTCGATGAGCCGGGGCACGAGCGCCCCCTCGATGGTCACCGCGTCGAGCGGGCCGCCGCGGACGGTGACGTCGGCGCGCGGCTCCCCGGCGCTCTCCCGCTCGTTCGCCACCTCCACGTCCGCGCCCATGGCCCGCAGCACGTCGAGGAGCCCGGTGCGCGTGGGGTTCGTGCCCAGGCCGCGCGCGGTGACCGAGGAGCCGGGAAGCGCCGCCGCCCCGCAGAGGAAGAAGGCCGCCGACGAGATGTCGCCCGGGACGTCCACCTCGCCCCCGCGCAGGCGCGACGGCCGGAGGGAGACGGCGAGCCCGTCGACCGTGAGGTCGGCCCCCATCCGACGGAGCATGCGCTCGGTGTGATCGCGCGACACCGCCGGCTCCTCGACCACGGTCTCCCCGTCGGCGGAGAGGCCGGCGAGCAGGATGGCCGACTTCACCTGGGCGCTCGCCACGGCGAGCACGTGGCGGGTGCCGCGGAGGTGCTGCCCCTGGATGACGAGCGGGGGGAGCCGGCCGCCGTCCCGGGCCTCGAGGACGCCACCCATGCGCCGGAGCGGCTCCACCACCCGCCGCACCGGGCGGCGGCGCAGCGAGACGTCCCCGGTCAGCACCGAGAGGCCCTGCACACCGGCCAGCACACCGGCGAGGAGCCGCAGGCTCGTGCCCGAGTTCCCGCAGTCGATCACGTCGTCGGGCTCGGAGAGGCGCCCGGGCGGCGTCACCACCACCTCCGCCCCCTCCTCGCGCACGCGGGCCCCGAGCCGCTCCACCGCCCTCCACGTGGAGTGGACGTCCTCGGCGCGGAGCAGGCCGCGCACCCGGGTCTCCCCCTCGGCCAGCGCCGCGAAGAGGAGCGACCGGTGGGAGACCGACTTGTCGCCCGGCACCTCGAAGGCGCCGCGGAGGGGGCCGCTCCGGCGGCAGGTGACGGGGCCTTTCAAAAGAGCGCCTCCCGGGCCGCGCGGGCCTCCTCGAGGGCCTCCCGGGCCGCGCCGGGCGAGTCGGAGATGGCGGCCAGGATGCGGGACAGGTGCCGCTCGAGCAGGCGCGCCGCCTCCGGGACGTGGGCGTTCCGCCGCGCCACCTCCCCCTGGATGTCGAAGGCGAAGCCGGCCAGCCGGGTCATGTCGTTCATTCCCGGACCGGCCAGGGCGCGGGCCAGCGGCCCGGACTCCCGGGCCGCGAGCGAGAGGGCGCTCGCCACGAGGTAGGGCAGGTGCGAGACCAGCGCCACGGCGGCGTCGTGCTCGGCCGCCGTGCAGGGAGCGACCCGCGCCCCCAGCGCCTCGTGGAGCGCCGACACGCGGGTGACCGCCGCGGACGGGGCGCCGTCGGTGCAGACCGCCACCGTCCCCCCCTTCCAGCGGTCGGCCCTCGCGCCCTCGTATCCGCCGCGCCCGCCGAACATGGGATGGGCTCCCACGAAGGGCACGCGCGGGTCGCCGTCCTGCCGCGCCACCTCGACCACCCGCTCCTTCGCGCCGCCGACGTCGGTGAGCACCGCGCCGGAGGGCATGGCCCGCGACACCGGGCCGACGAGCTCCTCGATGGCCGCCACCGGGGTGCAGAGCACCACCAGCTCCCGGTCGGAGAGCCAGGGGCCGGGCGCCTCGTGGACGGCGTCGACCACCCCGTCGGCGACGGCGCGCTCCCGGACCTCGGCGCGCGCCTCGGCCGCGGCCACGTGCACGCCGGGATCGAGGGACTTCACCCCCCGGGCCAGCGAGGCCCCCATGAGGCCGAGCCC
Source organism: Anaeromyxobacteraceae bacterium (assembly GCA_027349605.1). Lineage (GTDB taxonomy): Bacteria > Myxococcota > Myxococcia > Myxococcales > Anaeromyxobacteraceae > CAIOAK01. The sequence continues at coordinate 1,615 of DAIEMM010000319.1, read as the reverse complement.
CACGATGCCCACGCGCCGGGGCAGCCTTTCGTCCGCCGTCACGGCTCACCTCCCGCCGGGCTTGGGCGGGTCCCCCGGGTCTGCGAGGTCGGGACGGAGCGCCCGGGCACCACGCAGGTAGACGTGGCGCACCGGGCGATCGAGCGACTCGACGTGGAGCAGCACCCGGATCGCCCGCGGCAGCGAGCCCGGGACCGGGATCTCGCGCGAGCAGATCATGGGGACCTGGTGCCAGCCGTTGCGGACCCTGGCGGCCCGGGCCGGGAAGTCGGCGTCGAGGTCATGGGTCACCGTGAAGATGGCCCAGCCGATGTCGTCCGGATGGATGCCGTTCCGCTCGCAGAGCGCGGCGCAGAGCTCCGCCACGGCCTCCTCCATGGCCGCGACGGTGTTCTCCTCGATCTGGGTCGCGCCACGGATGCCGCGCATCGACCGTACAGCTTACTTCCAGACGCGCCGGTCGTCGATGCGCTTCGCCCCCGGGAGGACCGTGCCGGCCGCGACGACCCGGACCTCGCCCTTCACCTTCACCTCGTCGCGCAGGGCGTCCGCGAGGCGGGCGGCGAGCGTGCCCCCGCCGTCCGGGGCGGAGAGCTCGACCAGGTACTCGAGCCGGTCGAGGTGGTTCTCGCGCGTCACCACCACCTGCCAGGGACCGGCCTCCGGGAAGCGCTTCATCACCCCGTCGATCTGGCCGGCCCGGACGAACATGCCCTTCACCTTCACCCCGTCCCCCACCCGGCCGAGGAGGCCCAGCAGCTTGGGCGTGGTACGGCCGCAGGCGCAGCGCTCCTCCGGGCCGAGTGAGGAGAGGTCTCCCGTGCCGAAGCGGAGCAGCGGATAGGCCACGTCGAAGAGCGTGCCCACCACCTCGCCCGGCTGCCCGGGCCCGGCCGGCTTCCCGGTCTCGAGGTCGAGCACCTCGACGACGGCCTCGGGGTGGACGTGCCAGCCCCCCTTCTCCGGGCACTCGTAGGCCAGGCAGCCCAGGTCGGCGGTGCCGTAGCCCTGCAGCACCCGCACGCCGAATCCCTCCTGGATCTCGGTCCGCAGCGACTCGGGCAGCATCTCGGCGATGACGAAGGCCGCCTCGAAGGAGAGCGGGGTCCCGAGCTCGCGCGCCTTGGCGAGGAGCGCGTGCAGGAAGCTCGGCAGCCCCAGGTAGGCGCTCGCCTTCGCGTGCGCCGCCACCTTCACCTGGAGCTCGGTCTGCCCCACGCCCGCCGGGATGACCGCGCAGCCCAGCGCGCGGGCGCCGGCGTCGAGCATGAAGCCCAGCGGGGTGAGGTGGTAGGAGGCCGAGTTGTGGGCCACGTCGCCCGGGCGGAAGCCGGCGGAGGCCAGCGCGTGGCGGAAGCGCCAGAAGTCCTCGTGGGCGCCCTGGGGATCGTAGATGGGACCGGGCGACATGAAGATGCGCGCCAGTTGGCCGGGCTCGACCGCGGTGAGGCCGGCGAAGGGCGGCTCCTCGGCCTGGGCGCCCGGGATCGCGTCCTTGCGGGTGACCGGGATGCGGAGCAGGTCCTCGAGCCCGTGCACGGAAGCCGGGTCGACGCCCGCGGCCTCCAGCGTCCGGCGGGCCCGCGGGGCGCGGGCGAAGGCGTGGGCCACGGTG
>DAIEMM010000284.1 GCA_027349605.1 Anaeromyxobacteraceae bacterium | reverse complement strand
TGGACGGGCTGCCCGACCTCGAGACGGGCCAGGGCCTGCTGGGGGAGCGAGAACTCCACGTAGATCGGGGTCACGGACTGGAGGGAGGCGACGGGTGCCCCGGCAGCCAGGACCTGCCCCAGCTCGACCTGGCGGATGGCGATCCGGCCGTCGAACGGCGCCCGGATCGACTTCTTCTCGATGGTGGCCTCGAGGGTGTTCACCGCGGCCTGGGCCTGCTTGTAGCGGGCCTCGGCCGCGTCGAGGTCGGCGGGGGTGTTGGCCTGCCCCTTGCGGACCTCGACGGCGCGCTCGTAGTTGAGGCGGGCCAGGTTCGCGTCCGCCTTGGCCGCCGCGAGCTGGGCCTCCTCGGTGGAGGTGTCGAGGCGGACCAGGACCGCCCCCTTCCGGACGTAGGTCCCCGAGTCGAAGGAGATCTGCCGGATGGCGCCCGGGAGCTCCGACCCCACGGTGACGCCCCGGAAGGCGACGAGCGTCCCGCTGGCATCCTGGAGCGGCTGCCAGGTCGTCGCCTGGACCTGGGCGGTGGTGACGGCCTCCGGGGGGGGGACGAAGGACTTCCCCGCCTTGATCATCGACCCGATCTGGGCGCCCTTGACGCCGACCAGCACGGCCACCACGGCCACGAGGCCGAGTGCGACGCCGATCCAGAGCTTCGTCCTGGTTTTCATATCCGCCCCTCTTAGTGATGGACGCCCTGCGCCGCAGCGCAAAGGAGGGGGTCCCCCCGGTCCGTGGGATGGCCGGCATCCGGGGCGGTCTACGCCGTGCGGCCGAGATGAAGCGCGAAGAGGTCGGCGTGGGGCGTCGCGAGCACCGTCCGCGTTCCCAGCGGACGGATGTCCGGCCCCATCGCCCCCGACAGCAGCGAGAGCCAGCGGTCGCGCCGCATGTGGTACTCGCTGCGCGCCCCGCGGGGCTGGGTGAGCAGCGAGACCAGCTCCGGGGCGACGAACCGGTCGGCGCTCTCCCGCGCCACCGCGTCCGGCGGGTTGGGGCCGAGGATCTGCGCCAGCATCCAGCCGTAGGTCTGGTGCACCGAGGCGGCGAGGCGGGGGGAGCCCAACTCCGGCGAGTCGTGATCGGCGTCCAGCTCGAGCAGGAGCAGGTGCTCGATCGACGGCGCCAGCGCCGCCAGCGTCCGGTGCTTCACCTCGGCCGGCATGTGATGGAGGGAGAGCGAACCCAGCACCAGGTCGTACGGCCCCGGGAGCGTGCTGGCCACGTGCTCCAGGCGGGCGACCCGGCTCTCCACCCTCGCGGCCGGCCAGGCCGACGCGAGCCGGGACTTCGCCGCGGAGACCATCGCGGGGGACGGGTCGAGCAGGGTGATCGCCGAGACCTCGTCCCAGCGTCCGGCGTCGAGGAGTGCGGGGAGCAACTCGGCGAGGAGCCCGCCGTCGCCGCACCCGACGTCGAGGACGCGCAGGGACCCCGACTCCGCCGGGAGCGAGTCCACCGTGAAGCTCACGAACTCGCCGCGACAGACGCGCATCGCGGGAAGGGTGGCGAAGTGGACGTAGGCTCGCGGGTCGTCGAAGGCGCCCCGCGGGGCCTCGAGGTGCCCGCTGCCGTGGAGCAGCCCGGCCACGTAGGCGCTGGCACGGAGGTCGGCTCCGTCCGCGGCGGCTCCGGCATCCAGCCAGGCATCGGCACGCGGGTCGGCGCTCCCTGCCAGGGACGTCCCGACGAAGAAGCGGAAGGCCCCGACCTGCTCGGCCGGAATCTGGCGCTCGACCGGCCCCGCCGGCCCGGAACGCCCCGAGACGGCCTCCGGGAGGAGCTGGTTCCAGGTCTCCACGTCGCGGGATTCGAGGGTGAGCACGTGTGCACCGGTGTGCGCTGCGTCCCCCCGGAGCGCAACGGGAGATGGAGCACGCGACGTGCCATGTGCCCTGGACCGGGCGGGCGGGAAATCCGCAAGGATTCGAGGGGGAAGCACGGGCCAGGCTCGGGTCGCGGCGCGATGCCGCATGGACCCAGGGGCGCGCCGCCGACCCCGCAGGGGCATGGGGCGCGGCTCGGCTATCATGCGCCGCGATGAAGGTCGTCCTCCTCAACATCTACGCCACCCTTCCTGCCGAGCGGTACGGCGGCGTCGAGCGGATCATGTGGTGGCTGGGGAGGGACCTCGCGAGCCGCGGTCACGAGGTCTCCTACCTGGTCCTCGACGGGAGCTGCCCCTTCGCCCGGGTGATCCGTTACGACCGGCGGCGTCCCCTCGACGCCCAGCTCCCCGCCGATGCCGACGTGGTCCACGTGCAGCACATCCTTCCCCGCGGGGAGTCGATCGGGCGCCCCCACCTCCACACCCTGCACGGCTCGGGGTCGCGTTTCGTCGAGCTGGACCGCAACACGGTCTTCATCTCGAGGGAGCAGGCGGGCCGCTTCGGGTCGCGAAGCTTCATCCACAACGGCGTCGACTGGCGGGACTACGGCCCCCCGGCCCTCGAAGCCTCCCGGACCGGGCTGCACTTCCTGGGCGACGCGGCGTGGAAGGTGAAGAACCTCCGGGGGGCCATCCGGGTGGCCCGCCTGGCCGGCGAGGAGCTGCACGTCGCCGGAGGGTCGCGCCTCAACTTCCGGATGGGATTCCGCCTCACCCTGTCGCAGAAGGTCCGCTTCCACGGCTGGGTCGGCCAGGAGCAGAAGCGGCGGATCCTCGCCGGGTCGAAGGGGCTCGTCTACCCGGTCCGGTGGCGGGAGCCCTTCGGGCTGGCCCTGGTCGAGAGCCTCTACTTCGGCTGCCCCGTGTTCGGGACGCCGTACGGGTCGCTGCCGGAGATCGTGCCCCCGGACGTCGGCTTTCTCTCCGCCTCATCCGAGGAGCTGGCCGAGGCCGTCCGCGACGCCGCCCGGATGGACCCGCGCCGTTGCCACGCCCACGCGGTGGCGAGATTCGGGGTCCGGGCCATGGCCGACAAGTACCTCGAGGCGTACGAACGGGTGCTGGCCGGCGAGACGCTCCATGCGGAGCGGCCGCGGCGCATCCACCCCCCCGACGCCGGATTGCTGCCCTTCGACTGACCCGCGGGGGCTCTCAGAGCATGGCCCGGCGCATGTCCCGCAGGATCCCGGCCAGGTAGGTGGTGAAACGCGCCCCGGCCGCCCCGTCGATGACGCGGTGATCGTAGGAGAGGGAGAGCGGGAGCACCTTGCGGGGCGCGAATCGCTCGCCGTCCCAGACCGGGCGGACGGACACGCGCGACGCGCCAAGGATGGCGACCTCCGGCGCGTTCACGATGGGCGTGAAGGCCGTGCCGCCGATGCCGCCCAGGCTGGAGATGGAGAACGTCCCCCCCTGGATGTCGGCGGCCGCGAGCTTTCCCTCCCGCGCCTTCGCCGAGAGCTCGCCGAGCGCCCGGGCGATGTCGAGGACCCCCTTGCGGTCGGCGTCGCGGACCACCGGGACGACGAGCCCGTTCGGGGTGTCGGCCGCGAAGCCGACGTGGAAGTAGCGCTTCAGGACGAGGCTGTCGCCGTCGAGGGAGGCGTTGAACTCGGGGAACCTCTGGAGCGCCGCCACGCAGGCCTTCACCAGGAAGGCGAGCAGCGTCACCTTCGGCCCCTTCTCACCCAGTTCCGCGTTCAGCTTCACCCGGAACTCCTCGAGGTCGGTCACGTCCGCCTCGTCGAACTGGGT
>DAIEMM010000282.1 GCA_027349605.1 Anaeromyxobacteraceae bacterium | reverse complement strand
CCGGGCCGGTGCACCAGGAGGTCCAGGGTGGCCCCCACCGCGCCCTCGATGGAGTTCTCCACCGGCAGCAGGGCCACGTCCACGTCCCCGCCCAGGGCGGCCTCGTAGGCGTCGGCGAAGCTGGGGAACGGCTGCCGCTCCGCGCCGGCGAGCGCCGGGCAGCGGGAAACCGCCTCCTCGCTGAAGGTTCCGGGTGGGCCCAGGTAGGCGACGCGCATGTCCCGTTTCTACCAGGGGTGAGCGGGGCTGTCTTCTTCGCCGCCCCATCGAACCGGAGACGCCTGTTGCCAGCGCCGAGCGGGTTTGCCAACGTCTCGCAAGGGGGAGACCTGCCATGTTCACGTGCCTGCTGCTGGCTCTTGTGCTCTCCCTGCCTCCCGACCCGTACGACACGGTGGTCCTGACCAACGGCGGCATCCTCCGCGGCTCGGTGGTGAAGGACGTGCCGGGCGAGAGCCTGGTCCTCGAGCTGACCACCGGTGACATTTGGACCATTCCGCGCGCCGAGATCGCGCGGATCGAGCCGGCCAGGGTTGCCCCTCCAGACGGAGGCGGCCCGGAGGAATCCACCGCCGGCCCCGCCCCGGAGCCGGCCCGATCGCTCGAGGTCGTGTCCCCCCTCCAGTTCGGCGTCTCGATCGGCCTCGCGCTCCCGGCGGGCCGCCTGGACGCTTCAGGGCTGCCCTTCGGATCGGCGGTGGGCCCCCAGCTCACCTTCACCCTCGAGGGTTCCCTTCGCCCGATCGCCCAGCTGGAACTGGGGCTCTACACGCTGATCGGCGGAGGAACCTCGAACCCCCCGCTCAACGACTACTGCATCGCGGCCGGCGCTTGGTGCGACGCCTTCGACCTGAGCGTGGGCTTCTTCCCCCGCTTCGGCTTCCTCCCCCGGGGCTCGATCAATCCGTGGGTGATGGTCAGCGGGGGGTTCGAGTGGATGTCGGTCGCCAACGAATACCGCGACGCGTTCGACTACACCGGCTGGCTGGTGGGCGCGGCCGTCGGCGTGGACCTGCGTTCCGCCTCCTCGGGCGTCAGCCTCTCGTTCCAGCTGGGTGCGCGCTGGGGGCAGTTCACCTCCCTCTCCGTGACCGGCCTTCTCCCCGTCATCGATTTCGCACCCGCCACGCACGGGTGGATCGATCTCGGCGTCCGGGGCAACCTGGGGCTGTGAGAGGACGGCGGACGGCCCGGGAGAGCCGCAGGAGGGACTGCGACACCTGGGGCGAAGGGTTCACGCGAGTCAGGTCACCCAGCGAGGACGGTGGACGGTCGGCGGCGCCTCGACGATCCTCGACGGGCAGGGGCGCCGCCCTCTCCCCCGAGGGCGTGGCGCACGCGACGAATCCTGCTCCGTGCGCCCGCCTCTGCACTCCCGGAGGCGCGATCAGGTCCCCGCGCCCTTGCCGATGACCCGGAGCTGGCTCACGAGCCGCGGCACGACCTTCCCGCTCCCGTCGAGCTCCACCGTGGCGAACAGCCGGCCCTCCTTCCGGTACGTGGAACGGACGGTCCCTTCCCCGGTCCGCAGCCACAGGAACCCGTGCCGGACGGTCACCCTCTCCCCTCGCTTCAAGTCGGTCATCTCCCCCTCCTCAGGGCACCTGCTCGGTGAGACGATACAGGAAAGGCGGTGCGTGCCGCCGATCAGGACCTGCGACATGCCCGCGAGGGCCCAGTGCGACGAGTACACGGGATTCATCTCGCTCATGAACCACAACCAGGTCGAGTATTACTGTGAGTACAGGGAAGGGGTCTTCTCCACCACGGCCCCTTGCCCGCCACCGCCGCTGGTCGGCACGTGTTCCTTCCACTACGTCTTCGGCGCGGAGACGCCCGTGGAGCGCCACTACCCGCCAGCGGATCCGGCGATCGCCTGGTCCAGCTGTAACGATCGCGGTGGAACGTGGGCCGTGCCGGCAGCGTGACGTCGAGCCCGGCCTTCCCCGTCCCGGGAGTGTCCCTGGGGGACCTGCGGGCAAGAAAAAAGGGTCGAGCCTTTCGGCCAAACCCTCGATGTTGCTGGTGGGCGCTGAAGGTTTCGAACCTTCGACCCCTGCCGTGTGAAGGCAGTGCTCTACCGCTGAGCTAAGCGCCCCGGAATCCCAAACGGCCGCGGAGTATGCCGGGGGCTCAAAAGCCTGTCAACGCTTCCGGTCCTCGTCCACCTTCTTCGCCAGGTCGCGCAGCTTGCGCTTGAGGCGGGCCATGCTCTTCGCCACGTCGTCGTAATCTCCCTTCGTGGGAAGGCCGGCGGCGTGGAGCACCTTCCCCTGCACCTCCTCGAGCTGCCGCCTGCCCTTCTGCGCCGCGCCGACGGCGGCTGCCAGGGCCTCCTGGCCCCGCGGATCCTCGAGGACGACCCTGGCCGCGCGCGAGGCCACGCGCACCCCCTGCTCCAGCAAGATCTCGGAGATTCCCTTCCGCCGATCGCTCATCCGCTCACCTCGCCCGGGAAGACGGTGGTCACCCGCCGCAGGGCCTCGTCCACGATGTACCGGTAACCGGCCCGGCGCACCAGCCCGTCCAGGTCCCCCTTCACCTTCAGGCGCCCGGAGAGCGCCGCCTGGATCGGGTCGGCCCGTCCGCGCAGGAGATCCCTCCACACGGCCAGGGGCGCGCGGACGACGTACGCCGGCTCGAGTTCCAGGACGTCGTACTCGGCCTCCAGGATTCGCCAGCAGACGATCCGACCCCCCTCGTGCCGGCCCCAGGCGGCCGCGCCCCGTGGGAAGGCCGTCGCGTCCCGCTCCACGACGGCGGCCAGGTCGGGCCCCAGCCCGGCGAGCGCCCGCGGGAGGTCGGCGTGGCCGTTCACCTCACGGACCACCGCCTCGAGCCACTCGGGAGAGGCGAAGAGCAAACTCAGCTCCGGGTGAGCCAGCCGAAGATCCCACGCCGTTGCTCGCGCGGCGCGGCGCCCGCGGCTCCCGGTGGCGGCGTCTTCTCGGCGATGGCCCGGCGGAGCGCCTCGGGGGTGTCCCGCGTCGCGAAGGGCACCTCGACCATGCCCCTCTCCGGGTCGTCGAAGGTGACCCGCAGGAGGCATTCCTCGTCCAGCTTTAAGTCGATGCGCCGCCCGGTGGCCGCGGCCGGGAGCCGCAGCGAACCGAGGAACTCGTCGTCGACGATCTGGTCGCTGTCGCCCTGGTAGATGTCGATCTCGATGGGCTTTCCCGGCTCGCGCGGAGGGGGCAGCCGGAAGCTCCGGGTTGCGGGGATGGGCTGGTTCTTCTCCAGGACCCGCCGCATCCGGTCGTTGGGGGCGGCGATGCCGATGGGCATGGAGAGGACGTCCACCAGCGTCACCGAGTCGATGCTGTCGAGCGAGTCGCCGAGCAGCGCCGCGCCCAGCGCGACGCACTCGTCGGGGTGGACCCCCTTCCGCGGCGGCTTCCCGAAGTGCTCGCGGATGCGCTGCTGGACGAGCGGCATCCTGCTCTGGCCCCCCACCAGGATGATCTCGTCGATGGAGCCGCGGGAGATGCCCTTCTGCTCCAGCACCTCGTCGCAGAGCGTGAAGCTCCGGTCGACGAGGTCGCGGGTGATCTCCTCGAGCTGTTGCCGGGAGATGGGCATGCGCAGGTCGAGCGGCTTGCCGCGGCGTTCCTCCACGAACGGGAGGTCGATCACCGTGTTGGGGATGAGGGAGAGGTCGATCTTGGCGGCCTCGGCCGCCTTCTTCACCCGCTGCAGCGCGATGGGCGACTGCGCGAGGTCCACCTTGTGCTCCCGCCAGAACTGGTCGAGGGCCCAGTCGATGATGCGGTTGTCGAAGTCGACCCCGCCCAGGAAGGTGTCGCCCCCGGTGGCCAGCACCTCGAAGACGTTCTGCTGGAGCTGGAGCACCGAGATGTCGCAGGTGCCTCCCCCCAGGTCGTAGACGAGCACGCGCTGGTCGAGCCCTCGGTTGAACCCATAGGCGAGCGCCGCCGCGGTGGGCTCGTTGACGATGCGCTTCACGTCGAACCCGGCCAGCCGCCCCGCCTCCTTCACGGCGTGGCGCTGGTTGTCGTTGTAGTAGGCGGGCACCGAGATGATCGCCTGGGGCATGGGCCTCCCCAGGAAGGCCTCGGCGATCTTCTTCACGTGCGCGAGCACCATCCCCGAGATCTCGGGCAGTCCGTAAACGCGATCGCCCAGCGAGACCGCGGCCTCTCCCTGCGGTCCCTCGACGATGTCGTAGGAGTAGTACGAGCGCAGGTCCTGGACGACCCGGGAGTTGAACTTGCGGCCGATGAGCCGCTTCGCGCCGTAGATGGTGTTGCGCGGGTTGGTGAGGAGCTGGTCCTTGGCCGCCCCGCCCACCAGGAAGTCGCCGCGGCTCGAGAGCGCCACGACGCTCGGCAGGATGAGGCTTCCCTTGTCGGTCGGCACGACCCGCGGAATGCGGTTCCGCACGTGGGCCACGCAGGTGTTGGTGGTCCCGAGGTCGATGCCGAGGATGGGCTTGTCCCGGCTCAGGGGGGGAGGCATCTCCCGGAACGGTAGCACGGTCCGGTGGACGGACTAGAAGGGAACGTCCCCGTCCCCGCCGTCCTTGTCCTCCCGGCCGGACGCGAACAGGCGGGGCATGGCCATGGCGGGCAACGGCGCCCGTCCCTCCGGAGCGGGCCCGAGGACCGGCAGCCCGGGCCGGTCGTCGAGCTGCCAGCGCTCGTAGACGGCGGGCTCTCCCGGGAGCTCCTCGACGAAGCGCGAGGCCTTGAGGACCACCCTTTCCCGGTCGCGTGGCGCGGCCACCAGCGGGTGGCAGAGGGTGAGCTCGTCCTTGGCCCGGGTGCAGGCCACGTAGAAGAGCCGCCTCTCCTCCTCCTCGCCGTCCGGATCGCGAAGCGCCTGGGCGCTCGGAAACCTCCCGTCGGCGAGCCAGACCACGAACACCGCCCGCCACTCGAGCCCCTTCGCCTGGTGGACGCTCGAGAGCACCATCTTCTCGTCGGGCTCCTCCCCTTCCGCCACCGTCTCGGCGGTGAGCTCGGTGAGGAGCGCGATCTCGGAGAGGAAGGCCTCGCCGTCCTCGTAGCCTCGCGCGTAGTCGGCGAGCTGGCGGATGTCCTCGATCCGGGAGTCGGCGTTGAGGAAGGCCGTTCGCAGGTACTCCTCGTAGCCCCCCTCGAGGACCCGGTCGATCGACTCGCCCGGGAGATCGCGGGTGGGCACGCGCGCGAGGGCCCGGAGGAGCTCGGCCGCCCGCCGGTATCCGTCCCGTGCCTTCGGCGGGACGTGGCTCGCGACGTCGGGAGAGGTGAGCTCGTCGACCGATCCGGCGCCGCCGCGGCGACGGGCCGAGAGCGCGTTCCAGACCGCGTCGGCGATCATGCTCCCGATGCCCGGTAACAGCTTCAGCACCCGCTTGAGCGCCAGCTCGTCGCCCGGGTTGTGGGCGAACCGCAGGTGGGCCAGCACGTCCTTGATGTGGGCCGCCTCGAAGAAGCGGACACCGCTGCGCACCACGAAGGGGATCCCGCGCCGGGCCAGCTCGAACTGGATCTCCATGGAGTGGTGGTGCGCGCGGTAGAGGACGGCGATCTCCGGCAGCGGGATGCCCTCGTCCCGGAGTTCGAGCACCCGCTGGGCCACGAAGGCCGCCTGCTGCTCGACGTCCCGGCAAGGCACGAGGCCCGGGAGCGACCCGGACGGACGCACGCTGCGCAGCTCCTTCCGGAACTGCTTGAAGTTGTTCTCGATGGAGGCGTTGGCCAGGTGGAGGATCTCGGGGGTGGAGCGGTAGTTCACCGTGAGGTGGAAGCGGCGCGCGTCCGGGTAGCGCTTCTCGAACTCGAGGATGTTGGCGAAGTGGGCGCCGCGGAACGAGTAGATGCTCTGGGCGTCGTCGCCGACCACGCAGAGGTTGCGGTGGTGCGAGGCGAGGAGGTCCACCACGTCGCCCTGCAGCCGGTTGGTGTCCTGGTACTCGTCGACGAGGACGTGACGGAAGCGCTCGGCGAGGAGCCGCCGCACTCCCTCGTGCTCGACCAGCAGGACCTTCCAGTTGAGCAGGAGGTCGTCGAAGTCCATGGCGTTCATGCCGTGCTTGCGCTCGGCGTAGCGCCGCGCCACCCGCAGGACGTCGTCCACCAGCGGCGCGAACTGCGGTCGCCGGTCGAGGAGGACGTCGGCGAGCGGGGTCTGGGTGTTCACCGCCATGGAGACCAGGTCGATGAGGACGTCGGCCTTGGGGAAGCGCCGCGCACCGACCGCGAGCCCGCAGTCGGCGATGGAGGCCGCCATGACGTCGCGCCCATCCTCCCGATCGAGGATGGAGTAGCCCTTCTCGTATCCGAGGAGCCCGGCGTGCTCGCGCAGGACGCGGTGCGCGACGTGGTGGAAGGTTCCTCCCCAGATGCGCCGGGTGTCGACGTGCGCGACCTCCTCCACGCGCCGGAGCATCTCCCGCGCCGCCTTGTTGGTGAAGGTGAGGAGGAGCAGCGCCTCGGGGTCGAGGTGGCCGTGGAGCAGCCGGGCCACGCGCCAGGTGAGCGTCCGCGTCTTTCCGGAGCCGGCGCCGGCGATGACCAGGAGCGGACCGTCGGGCGCCTCGATGACCGCAAGCTGCTCGTCGTTCAGCTGGCCGCCCGCGTCGAAGGCACGGGCGGGCCCGGCGGAGGGGCGCAGCTGATAGCGGCGGGTCATCGGATCGGGAAACGTATCACCGGCATCCGACAGGTCGATATCGCCCGCGCCCGGGAAGTGGACGCGGAGGCGAGCCTGGATAGCATGGCCTCCATGGCGGCATCCCGCGCGCTCCTCCTGCTGGCCCTGGCGATCGTTTCCGTCGCCTGCGCGTCCAGCAATGCGGCCGCGACCCGCCGACCCCTGCCCCCGCCCGCCGGTGATGGCCGGGCCGGTGCCCGTGAAGTCCGCGGCGCCGGCCCGGCTCTCGCTTCCGGGCCGGCGACTCCCGCTCCGCCGCTGAAGCCGGACGTCCGGCGTGCCGTGGACACCGCGCAGTCCCTGGTCGGCCACCGCAGCGTCGTGGTGGCCGGGCGCGATTACGGTGCCGGGTGCACGGCGCTCGTCCGCGCCGCCTTCGACACGGCCGGCAAGCCGCTGCCAGCCGACGCCCGCACCGCCGGGGCGCTCCTCGACGTGGCGAAGGGGCGTGGGGCCATGCGCAGCGGGATCCGCTGCTCCCCCGGCGACGTGGTCTTCCTGGCCGACCGCCCCGGCGGCCTGGCCGCGCACGTCGGGATCGTGACCCGCGTCGAGCCGGACGGGACCGCGGTCGTGGTCCACCGCCTTGCACGCGGCGTGGCGAAGATGCGCGTGAACCTCGGTTACCCGGCCCGGCTCTCGGACCCGTCGACCGGCAAGCGGCTCAACGACACCCTTCAGGTCGGCAAGACGTCCACGGCGGCCGGTAGCCTGGTCGTCGGCGTCGCCGCCCTTCTCTGAAGGACGTACCAC
>DAIEMM010000281.1 GCA_027349605.1 Anaeromyxobacteraceae bacterium | reverse complement strand
CCCATCGACCGGGCGGTCCCCTCGATGGTCCGCATCGCGGCCTCGAGGCTCCCTGCGGTCATGTCCTGCATCTTGAGCCGGGCGATCTCCTCGACCTTCTTGCGCGCGACCTGGCCGACCTTCTCCTTGCCAGGCTTGTGCGCCCCCGAGCCCTTCTTCTTCTCGGTGTGGAGGCCGGCCGCCTTCTTCAGGAGGATCGCCGCGGGCGGGGTCTTGAGGATGAAGGTGAAGGACCGGTCCTGGTACACGGTGATGATCACCGGGATGATCAGGGCCTCCTTCGCCTGCGCCTGGGTGGCGGCGTTGAACTGCTTGCAGAACTCCATGATGTTCACGCCGTGCTGGCCGAGCGCGGGGCCGACCGGCGGCGCCGGGTTGGCCTTCCCGGCCGGGAGCTGCAGCTTGATCTGGCCTGTGATCTTCTTCACGTTCTCTCCTCAGCGCGTGGTCGAGCGGGCCGTAGACGCGGCCCTCCCACGATGCGTCGCTACGTCTTCTCCACCTGCATGAAGTCCAGCTCCACCGGGGTCGCGCGGCCGAAGATCGAGACCAGGACGCGGACCTTGCCCTTGTCCGGCTTGACCTCCTCGACCGTCCCGTTGAAGTTCGAGAAGGGCCCGTCGATCACCCGGACCTGGTCCCCCTCGTCGAAATGGACCTTCGGCTTCGGCTTGAGCGAGCCCTCCGAGATCTGGGCGGTGAGCCGGGCCACCTCGCGCTCGGTGACGGCCGGCACCTCGGTGGGGCTCTTGGCGGCGCCGACGAAGCCGGTCACCTTGGAGGTCCCCTTCACCAGGTGCCAGGTCGCGTCGTTCATCTCCATGTTGACCAGGATGTAGCCGGGGAAGAACTTCCGCTTGAAGGTCTTCTTCTCCCCCTTCACCATCTCCTGGACCACCTCCATCGGGATGAGGACCTCGCCGAAGAGTTCCTCGAGGGCGTGCTGGCGCACGCGCTCCTCGAGGGACTTCTTCACCTTGTTCTCGAACCCCGAGTAGGTGTGGACCGCGTACCACTTCTTGGCCATGCCGATCTCCGTTCGCCGGCGCGCAGCCCCCCGGCGTGCGCGCCGGGCGAGCGCCCTAGTAGACCAGGGCGCTCAGGCGTCCCCAGATGAAGTCGAAGATCCCCAGGATGATCGCGGCGGTGACGCTCGCCACCATCACCGCCACCGTCGCCGACCGCGTCTCGCGGAGGCTCGGCCAGGTGACGCGCCGGAGCTCGAGGGCGATCTCGAGCGAGACGGTCTGCGTCCTCGGGATGCGCCACACCACCACCGCCACCGCCGCCGCCGCCGCGAAGCCGATCGCGGTGGAGACCGTCCAGCCCTCGACGAGGAGGGTCTGGTCGTTCCAGCGCGCGTAGGAGAAGCCCAGGGAGACGAGCTTCTCCAGGAACTTCCCCACGGCCAGCGCCGCCAGGACGTAGAAGATCGCGACGTACCGCCTCGGCTGCTCGACGCCGCCTGCGCTGTCCATGGCCCTCGGTCCTCGGCGGGGGTGACGGGGCCGCAGCTGCGGCCCCGTCACCCGGTTCGGTGGCAGGCCAGGAGGGATTCGAACCCCCAACCCGCGGTTTTGGAGACCGCTGCTCTACCGTTGGAGCTACTGGCCTAACGTCGGCGCGGACCTACTTCGTCTCCTTGTGCGCCACGTGCTTGCGGCAGCGCGGGCAGTACTTGGAGAGCGCGAGCTTGTCCTGCGTCTTCTTCTTGTTCTTGGTGGTGGAGTAGTTCCGCTCCTTGCAGGCGGAGCACTCCAGGGTGATGATCGTGCGGTTTCCGGCCATGATGGGCTCCGTCCGGCGGCGTTACTGGATGACCTCGGCCACGACGCCCGCGCCGACGGTGCGGCCGCCCTCGCGGATGGCGAAGCGCAGCTCCTTCTCCATCGCGATGGGGGTGATCAGCTCCACCTCCATCCCGATGTTGTCCCCCGGCATCACCATCTCCACCCCCGCCGGGAGCTGCACCGACCCCGTCACGTCCGTCGTCCGGAAGTAGAACTGCGGCCGGTACCCGTTGAAGAACGGCGTGTGCCGCCCACCCTCCTCCTTGGTGAGCACGTACACCTCCGCCTTGAACTTCGTGTGCGGCGTGATCGACCCGGGCTTCGCCAGCACCTGTCCGCGCTCCACCTCCTCGCGCTTCAGGCCCCGCAGCAGCGCCCCGATGTTGTCCCCGGCCTGGCCCTCGTCCAGCAGCTTCCGGAACATCTCCACCCCGGTCACCACCGTCTTCACCGTCTGCCGCAGGCCCACCACCTCGATCTCCTCACCCACCTTCACGATCCCGCGCTCCACCCGCCCCGTCGCCACCGTCCCTCGCCCGGAGATCGAGAACACGTCCTCCACCGGCATCAGGAACGGCTTGTCCGTCGCCCGCTTCGGCGTCGGCACGTACGCGTCCACCGCCTCCATCAGCTTGAAGATCGCCTGCTCCCCAAGCTCCCCCTTGTCCCCCTCCAGCGCCTTCAGCGCCGAACCCCGCACGATCGGGATCTTGTCCCCGGGGAACTCGTACTTCGACAGCAGCTCCCGCACCTCCAGCTCCACCAGGTCCAGCAGCTCCTTGTCGTCCACCATGTCCACCTTGTTCAGGAAGACCACGATGTACGGCACCCCCACCTGCCTGGCCAGCAGGATGTGCTCCCGCGTCTGCGGCATCGGCCCGTCCGCCGCGCTCACCACCAGGATCGCGCCGTCCATCTGCGCCGCCCCGGTGATCATGTTCTTCACGTAGTCCGCGTGCCCCGGGCAGTCCACGTGCGCGTAGTGCCGCTTCTCCGTCTGGTACTCCACGTGCGCCGTCGCGATCGTGATCCCGCGCTCCCGCTCCTCCGGAGCCTTGTCGATCTGATCGTACGCCATGAAGCTCGCCATGCCCTTCGACGCCAGCACCTTCGTGATCGCCGCCGTCAGCGTCGTCTTGCCGTGATCCACGTGCCCGATCGTCCCCACGTTCACGTGCGGCTTGCTTCGCTCGAACTTCTCCTTGGCCATGGTCTGCTCCCGGTGACGGCGCCTCGGGTCCGATCCCGCCGCGGCGCGTTTCGCTGAAGAACTGGAGCCCTCGTCCAGGATTGAACTGGAGACCTCGTCCTTACCAAGGACGCGCTCTACCGACTGAGCTACGAGGGCCTGCTACCGAACCGTTCGATGCGACCTCACTGGAGCGGGAAACGGGATTCGAACCCGCGACATTCAGCTTGGAAGGCTGACGCTCTACCAGCTGAGCTATTCCCGCAAGTCTCCTGCCGTCCTGGCCCTGCGGGCCTGCTCTCCAGCGGGCAGCGCTGGTGTGGAGGGGGGTGGATTCGAACCACCGAAGGCGTGTGCCGGCAGATTTACAGTCTGCTCCCTTTGGCCGCTCGGGAACCCCTCCGGATGTCTCTCGCTCGACGACGTGTTCCCACGACCTGGAGCTGGCGGTGGGAGTCGAACCCGCGACCTGCTGCTTACAAGGCAGCTGCTCTGCCGACTGAGCTACGCCAGCCTGAACTCTTCGGACTTCCTGGAACATCCCGCCGGACCCGCTCGAGGCCCGGGCGCCACCCACGAAGCGTGGAGCCGCGTCTTGTAGACGATGGCCGGGCCCGTGTCAAGGGCGGAGATCGACGACCGTTTCGCCCCCGCCCCCGCCGCGCTGCCGCGCCGCCTCGTAGAGGGCCACGGCGCCCGCCGCCGAGACGCTCAGGCTCTCGACGCCCGCCGCCATCGGGATCCGGCAGGCGTGGTCGCAGGTCCGCCGGACGAGCGGCCGGACCCCGTCCCCCTCCCCTCCCAGGACGAGGGCGGTTGGCCCCCGGAGGTCCAGCGCCGCGAGGTCGCGGTCCCCGTCGGCGGCGAGCGCGACCGACCAGACCCCCCGCTCCTTCAGCTCCTCGATCGTCCTCGACAGGTTGGTGACCCGCGCGACCCGGCACCGCCCGATGACGCCCGCGGAGGCCTTGATCGCCGCGGGGGTCACGCCGGCCGCCCGGTCCCGGGGGATCACCAGGCCGTGCGCCCCCAGGGCCACCGCCGATCGGGCGATGGCGCCGAGGTGCTGCGGATCCTCGACGCCGTCGAGCAGGACGAGGAGCGGCGGCGCCCCGCTCGCC
>DAIEMM010000267.1 GCA_027349605.1 Anaeromyxobacteraceae bacterium | reverse complement strand
GCGGGCCTTCCTTCTCTTCGCTCACGCTCACACCCAGTGGAACCTGGAAGGGGCAGGTCGCAACCTTCGGGCCCGGTGGGGATCCGACCAACTACGCCTTCAAGCGGGAGTCCGTCGGCGCCGGGGCGTACCCGAGTGGCCTCGTCGAGCTGACGGTGGAGGGCTCGCGGATCACGGGGATGGGAACGGATGTGACGTTCACTCGTGTGGACGGTGGGTTCCGGATTTCCGGCCTCTGGATGAAGGACAACGTCGATCTGACCGTGACCCAGACGTCCGCGCGCGCCCAGCAACTCGAGTTCGCCGGCAAGGGACGTGGCCGGTACGAAGCTCCGTCCGTACCGCCGCTCTTCGTCCAACTGGCTGGCGAGGCTGCCAACCTCGAGGAGCCGCCATTCCCTCAGATCGCCCTCGCGGCGCTCGCCATCGGGTGGGGCGTGCATCCGAATCCCTGATGAGCACTCCACGACCGTCGCCCTGAGCTCAGGATGCAGGCTCAGCCATCGGCTGATAGTCTAGTGGCATGCGCCGCGTCCAGGCCATCGAGGCCCTCCGAGGCCACCTCCCCGAGCTGCGCCAGAGCTTCGGTGTCCAGTCGCTCTCGGTCTTCGGGTCGGTGGCGCGCGACGAGGCTACCGACACGAGCGACGTGGATGTCCTCGTCGACTTCGAGGGGGACACGACCTTCGACGGGTACTTCGGTCTCAAGGAGGCGCTCGAGCAGATCCTCGGCACCAAGGTCGATCTCGCGACCCGCGCGATGCTGAAGCCCAGGGTGAGGCCTCGCATCGAGCGGGAGGCCGTCCATGTCGCGTGAGCCGCGGCAGTTGGCATCGATCCAACCCGCCGGGTAGATTGGTCGCGTGAGTCCGCGAATCCGCTTCGACAAGCCCGCCGTGACCGCCTTCTGCAAGCGGAATCACGTACGCCGGCTCGCGTTCTTCGGGTCGGTGCTCCGCGACGACTTCGGGCCGGAGAGCGACGTGGACGTGCTCGTGGAGTTCGAGCCAGGGCACGTTCCCGGGTTCGCCTTCTTCGATCTCCAGGAGGAACTCGCTGCAATTCTCGGTCGCCGGGTGGACCTGCACACGAAGGGCTCTCTGAGCCACTACTTCCGCGACGAGGTCGATCGAGAGGCGCAGGACCAGTATGTCGCTGCATGACGACGAGGTTCGCCTCCGTCACATGGTCGATGCGGCGAAGCAGGCCGTCGCCTTCGCGCACGGCCGGTCCCGCGCGGATCCCGACAAGGACCTGCTACTTTCGTTGGCGTTGACTCGCCTCGTCGAGATCGTGGGCGAGGCGGCGAAGAACGTGTCCGCCGAGACTGCCGCGGCGTTTCCGTCCGTGCCGTGGCGGGCAATCGCCGGCACGCGCGACCGGCTCGTCCATGCCTACTTCGACGTGGACTTCGACCGGCTCTGGCAGATCGTGGCGGTCGATCTGCCTTCGCTCGTCGCGATGCTCGAGTCTCGTCGGAAGCAGTAGTACCCCTGTCTGCACCCGCACGGCCGGTGGCCCATTTCTTCTCCAAACCGTCTCCAAGACCCAGGCCGGCTCGCGGGGACTCGCGTCGTCCGGGGTTCACTCGGCCGTCGACGCGAAGGCCCCGTCCCGCAGCGATTTCCTGACGAATGGCGTGCCCCGTCGGCAGGTTGGGTCACTGCGTTCCAGGACCTTCGAGTCCCGTACTTCCCGCCACACCAGGACCCTGCAACCAGCGATGGTTGCGGGGTTTCTTCTTTTGCGACGCCCGGGGCAAGCGGCCTGGTCATATCGTCCTCTGAAGCGGATCACTTCCAGGGGGCAACATGCTGCAAGCCAACGAGACGAAGATGCGATTCAAGCGGATCGCCCGGCTCGACTGGGATGCCATCGCAGGCATCATCGCCGCGGCCGGTGCGCTCATCCTGGAGATGTTCCACGTCGTCGAGCCCACCGTGGTGCTGGCCGTGGTGCTGGTCGTCCTGGCCCTGCTCCTCTTCCGGGACCTGCGCCGTGAGACCCGGGAGGAACGGCTGCTGGAGATCGTCCAGCACACGGCGAGCCTGATGGAAAAATGCCAGGCCGCCCTGAGCTTGCCCGAGGCGGTCCTGATCGGGCCGGGTCATCTGCGATCCGAGAGCGAGCGGTTCGCGAACGAGGCCCACGGGGCGATGACCTGCTTCAACGTCTGCCTGCTCATGTTCAAGCCCCAGTCGCTCTTCGACAAGCTACTGCGGCCCGCCATCGAGAACCCGCGGGTCACCTCGGTCCAGTTCATCCTCGACGAGGCCGAACGCGAGAACTGGAGGACCGAGGTCCTTCCGAAGGTCCAGGCGACGTCGAACCCGGACAAGGTTCTGGAGCCGCGATGGCGCAAGCTGAAGCAGGAGGGCGTGTCCTTCATCCTCGCGGACGACGCGGACCGGAGGACGGAGGCTCTCCTCAGCTTCTGGGGTGAGCCGTTCATGGCGAGAATGGCCGACCAGCAGGTCCCGCGCTACGTCTTCCGGATCAACGGGCACTCCGACCTGATGAGCCGACTCGCGGAGATGGAGCGCCAGCATCGGATGACGGCATGAGGACGCACGCGGTCCGCGCCTCGACCTCGGCCCTCGCCGACCCTCACCCGGCGAGACCCTGCAGCACGTCGGCCCCTTCGACGAGTTCCCGGAGATGCCTCACGAACCGTGCCGCCGGAGCGCCGTCCACCACGTCGTGGTCGATGCTCGCGGTGACCGAGAGGACCTCCCGGACCTCGACGCGATCCTCGACGAGTCCGGGCTTCCGGGTGATGCCGCCGACGGTGAGGCAGAGCGTGTGGAGGGGGACGATGCCCACGGCCCAGCCCGTGCCGGTCCCGAACATCCCGACGGAGGTGACGAGCGTCGTGCCAGCGGCTCGCTTGAGCCGGTGAGGGTCCCTGCGCAGGGCGCGGAGAAAGAGTCGCCGGAGGAGGCCTGGAACGTGGGGAGACACCCGCGCGAGCAGGCCGGATCGCTGCGCGCTCGCCTCCGGCCTGGCCTGGATCCTCCGGATCTCGTCGTGAATCTCGCGGAGCGTCCGGCGGTTCGCGGCGCGGATGACGTGGGGAACGGCGACGGAGTCGACCTCCGACTCCACCAGGGTCACGACGTCGACCTCGTCGAACAGCACCAGCCGGCCCCGCCAGTCCCGGTACGCCTGCAGGCGCTTGTTCGCGTCCAGCGAACGGGCCAGGCTCGCGACGACGAAGGCCGTGAAGGAGAGCTTCTCCCCGGTGGCCGCCTCGTGGTCGCGGATGAGCTGGCGAGCGCGCGTGACGTCCAGCTCGAGGAGCGCGTGCACCATGTGGCGGCGGACCCCGACCTCGAGCGCGTCGACGATGTCGTGCCGCTCCCTCGGGAACGGCCGGGTCGTGAACGGGGCGCGGCCCATGGCCGGAGGATGCCACAGGGCGTGGCGGCGTGGAGGTCCGCCCTACTTCTTCGCCGGACAGTAGATGAGGACGTCCGTCGGGTTGTAGATGCCGAAGGTGACGGTGTTCACCAACCCGGCCACGAAGCTCTGCTCGCTCTTCACCATGGCGTAGCCCTGTGGACAGGCCCTGGTGACGTCCTCCGGCGGGCTGACCTCGATGAGGCCGAAGACGACGTTGTGGTGCCAGGTCGTCACCGCCGGATCCGGCGCCGCGGGCTGGTCGTTCACGTAGCGGATGTGGAAGCAGCCCGTGAGCGTGAGGCCGGCGACGAGGACGACGAGAAGGCGCTTCATCGCGAGCCTCCCGTCCACTCCGCCTCGGGGAGCGCGATCCGGGCCACCAGCTCGTCGAGGTTGCCGGCCCCCGCGGCCTTCGCCGCGGTGCACTCCACGTCGATGGTGCGCGGGATGTAGATGCCGAGCGTCACGACGCCGACCAGGCCGTCCACGAAGGTCTGCTGATTCTGCCAGCGGGCTGCGCCGGCCGGGCAGAGCTTCTTCAGGTCCACCTCCTTCTCGCCGACCAGTCCCCAGAGGAAGAAGTTGCCCTTCTCCTCGAACTTGGCCCCGCCGGGCGCGAGGTTCGTCTGGAATCGGGTCGTGTAGCAACCGGTGGCCAGGAACGCCGCGGCGAGCATCGCCGTCATCCTGATGATCTTCATGGCTCTCCTCGGCGGTGCGAATCCCGCCGCTGTCCGTGACGCTGCGCAAGAGAGGATCGTCGTTCCAGCCGAGGTGGTCCGTCCTCCGGTGGGGCACGACCCAAGAAGGACTTCGCGCGACGCCCGCGTCGCCGGCGACCGTTCGCCCAAACGTTCGTCCACGTCCGTCGCCCTTCCAGGACCGCGGGGGGATCCGGAATGTCGGGAGATTGCGCCGCAGGTCCGCCGGCACGACGGGTGCAACACCTGGTTCGAACCCGAATGTGGACTGGAGGGCCAACTGTTCAGGAAGCCGGACAACCTGCTCACCCTGATCGCGCTGGGTGCGGCCTCGCTGGCCGCGCCGGCTGCGCAGATGGCTCGCGCCGAGGAGGCTCAGTCACCCTCGGCGACGACTCGCCCCGTCACGACCCCAGACCTGGAGGCGTTCAAGGTGAACGGGGCGGTCGACGGGACGATCACCGGCGCCACCCTGGCGCTGTGGGTGCTCCCCGAGTTCTTCAAGGACTCGCTGGCGCCTGCCCAGGCCCGGTGGTACGCCCCGCCCGGCATCGACGTGAGCGTGCGCTCTGCCCTCGTCTGGCCCGACCCGGCGCCGGCAGCGCTCGCCTCGGACATCCTGGTGGCGGCGGTGCCCCTGGGCCTGGGGCTCTGGGACTTCTTCGAGGCAAATGCCGCGGGCGGCCTGGGGACCGCGGCAGAGGACCTGCTCGTGATCACCGAGGCGATGACGGTCGCCGGCGCGTTCACGACGGTCGTGAGGTACACGAGCGCGCGCATCCGGCCCTTCGCCTACTACGGCGAGGGCACGGGCGTGCCCGAGGACCATCTCTCCTTCTGGTCGGGGCACACCACCACCGCCTTCTCGGCGGCTGCGGCGGCCGGC
>DAIEMM010000259.1 GCA_027349605.1 Anaeromyxobacteraceae bacterium | reverse complement strand
AAGAAGAATTGCGCCCGAACATAGCGGACGGGAACGGTCCATTATCCGTGAGTGAATGACTCACCGTGTCACCTGGTTTGCGCTCCCCGAGCGGGACCGGGAACGCTAGATTCTCCGGCGTGAAAAACATCTGCGTCTTCTGCGGCTCGGCGAACGGCCGCCGGCAGTCCTACGCCCGTGCGGCCCGGAAGTTCGGAGCGGCGCTCGCCGGTCGGGAACTCGGCCTCGTCTACGGAGGCGGCAGCATCGGGCTCATGGGCGTCGTGGCGGACGCGGCGCTGGAAGGGGGCGCCCCGGTGGTGGGCGTGATTCCCCGGGCGCTCTTCCGTCGCGAGATCGCCCACCACGGACTCACGCGGCTGGAGGTGGTGCCCTCCATGCACGCCCGGAAGGCCCGCATGGCCCGCCTCTCCGACGCCTTCGTGGCGCTGCCGGGAGGCATCGGAACGCTCGAGGAGCTCTTCGAGGTGTTGACCTGGGGTTACCTGGGCATCCACGCGAAGCCCATCGGCCTGCTCGACGTGGGGGGCTACTGGCGGCCGCTGGTCCGGCTGCTCGACCACGCCGTGGAGGAGGGCTTCCTCCGGCCGGCCCACCGGAAGCTCGTCGTGATCGACCGCAGCCCGCCCCGGCTCCTCGAGCGGCTGGCCCGCCACCGCGTCCCGGCCGCGACGCGGTGGATGGGCGAGAAGGAAACCTAGTCGAGCTTCAAGCCGCGCAGCCGCAGCGCGTTGACGATCACCGTCACCGAGCTGAAGCTCATCGCGGCGCTGGCGATCATGGGGGAGAGGAGGAGCCCGGTGAAGGGGAAGAGCACCCCGGCCGCCAGCGGTACACCCAGGGTGTTGTAGGCGAAGGCCCAGAAGAGGTTCTGGCGGATGTTGCGCATGGTGCCGCGGGAAAGGCGCCGCGCCCGCAGGAGGCCGGCCATCTCGCCCTTGACCAGGGTGATGCCGGCCGTCTCCATGGCGACGTCGGTGCCGGTCCCCATGGCGATGCCCACGCTGGCGGCGGCCAATGCCGGGGCGTCGTTCACGCCGTCGCCGGCCATGGCCACGATGCGCCCCTGGGCGAGGTAGCGGGCCACCACGTCCCGCTTCGCGTCCGGGAGCACCTCGGCCTCGACCCGCGCGATGCCCACCTCGCGGGCCACCGCCTCGGCGGTGGTGCGGGCGTCCCCGGTCAGCATGACCACCTCGACCCCCTCGGCGGCCAGCGCGGCCACGGCCCGGGCCGCCCCGGGCTTGACCGGATCGCGCACCTCGAGCAGTCCGGCGGCGCGTCCGTCCAGGGCCACGAGGACCACCGTGCCGCCCTCGCGCCGGAGCACCTCGGCCCGGTCCGCGAGCGGGCCGGGATCGACGCCCAGGTCGCGGAGGAGCGCGGCGGTGCCGACGGCCACGCGCCGCCCCCCGGCCTCCCCCTCCACTCCGAGTCCGGGTCGATATCCGAAGCGCGCCGCGCGGGCGGGCTCGATCCCGCGCCCCCGGGCGCCGGCCGTGATGGCGGCGGCGAGCGGGTGCTCGCTCCCCCGCTCCAGCCCGGCGGCGAGGCGCAGGATCTCCTCCT
>DAIEMM010000241.1 GCA_027349605.1 Anaeromyxobacteraceae bacterium | reverse complement strand
GCGACCGTGACTCCCGGCTGGCAGCCCGGAGCGGCGCACTTCACCGGCAAGCGGTCGGAGGAGAAGGCGGCCGAGGAGGCACCTTCCAAGGAGGCCAAGCTCGAGGAGCTGGCCAAGGAGATCGACTCGAAGCGCCGGTCGTGAACGCGCGGCACGAAGCGAGAGAAAGGGAGAGGCGCCATGGCACGGTTCAGCGGCGGAAGCAGGGTCCCCGGCGGCTATTACTGGAATCCCCGGCACTGGAGCATCACGCCGGTGACGGACGACGGGGGAATGCTCCCCGGGAAGTCCTCGGACCGCTACCTGCGCATCCACTGGCTCCTGGCGCTGCTCCTGGCCCCGATCGTGGGTGGCCTCTTCGTGGTCTTCCTGCCCTTCATCGGCTTCGCGATGTTCTTCCAGTGGGCGTTCCAGAAGTTGACCGGCACCGCCCGGGAGGGCGTCCGGGACCTCGCGGCGACCGTCACTCCGGGTTGGCGGCCGGGCGAGGCGCACATGACGGGACGTGCCGTGGACGCGAAGGACGCCGACCTGCCGGCCGGCGGCGCCGGGGAGAGGGCGCTCGAGGACGTGGCGGCCGAGGTGGCCCGCAAGCGCGCCGGCCAGGACGACCAGGACGGGTAGGTCGCGGGACGAGGCGGACGCGAGACGGCGCCGGCTCCCCTCACGGGAGACCGGCGTCGAATGTTTTCGGATCGTGAATAGCTGGGCGCCCAACCGAAAGATCCGCCGCCCGCCACCGCCACGCCCCGCCACCGGCAGGGCGCCCATTCCCCTCGAAACTCCCTAGATGCCCGCCGCCCTCGCCGTCGCGAGCAGGAGGCTCATGTTGCGAGCCCCGTTCTCGCCCAGGTACTTCCGGAAGGCCCCGGAATCGAGCCTCATCGCCTGGATCGTCCCCTCGACGACGTCGTCGTAACTCTTCGCTCCCGGCTTGCGGAGCTCGATGGCGATCTTGAGGATCGCCCTCTGATAGGCCGGATCGACCGCGCCGACCGCGGTCGACCCCTTCCCCTGCTTCCAACCCGCCCCCGGCCCACGCCGCCCTTCGACCATCCTGCCTCCGCGTTGCCTGCCGAGACCTCGACCCGCGTGACCCTACATGACACCACGTTACCGGGTCAAGAAACCGCACCCGTCCGCCCCACGTGGACACCTCCCGGGTCGTGTGGCAAGCTCGCGCAACGACGATGGAAAAGTCGAGGTACATCGCCATCGAAGGGCCCATTGGGGTGGGCAAGACCACGCTCGCCACGGCGCTCGCCAACCGGATGGGGGGGCGGGTGGTGCTCGAGGCGGTGGAGGAGAACCCCTTCCTGCCCGGCTTCTACCAGGACCGGAAGAAGCACGCCCTCCAGGCGCAGCTCTTCTTCCTTCTCTCCCGGTACCAGCAGCAGCAGGAGCTCTTCCAGCAGGACCTGTTCAACCAGGTCACCATCGCCGACTACCTCTTCGCGAAGGACCGCATCTTCGCGAGCCTGACGCTCGAGCCGAACGAGCTCGCCCTCTACGAGCGCATCTGGCAGGTCCTCGGCGCACGGGTGGTGAAGCCCGACCTGGTGGTCTACCTGCAGGCGCGTCCGGAAGTGCTGGTGGGCCGCATCAAGAAGCGCGGCCGGGACTTCGAGCGCGGGGTCGGGGTGGAGTACCTCGACGCGGTGAGCCGGGCCTACGGCGACTTCTTCTTCCACTACGAGGAGACCCCGCTGCTCGTGGTCAACACGAGCGACATCGACCTCGGCGACGAGGGAGACCTCGACGCCCTCCAGAGGGAGATCCGGCGCCACCGCCGGGGCCGGTTGCACTTCAGCCTGTCCGGGCACGGGGCCTGATCCGGGCCGGCCGGGGTCCCGGGCCCCCGATCCGTTATCCGTGGCGCTTTCCGCCCGTGCCGGGGTAGATTTCCCTTCCCCAATGGGCGGGACCTCGACAGAGGCCTACACCGGAGGCGAAGCGCCATGTCCAGCCAGACCGCGCCCCGCAAGCGCGTGACCATCCACGAGCTGCGTCGCATGAAGGCCGCCGGCGAGAAGATCGCCGTGGTGACCGCCTACGACTCCACCAGCGCCCGGCTCGTCGACCGCGGCGGCGTCGACGCGGTCCTGGTCGGCGCCTCGGTGGGCATGGTGATGCAGGGACACGAGTCCACCCTGCCGGTCACCATGGAGCAGATGATCTACCACTGCGCCTCGGTGCGGCGCGGGCTCGCCCGCAACCAGAGCCGCGCCCACCTGGTCGGCGACATGCCCTTCGGCAGCTACCAGGCCAGCGCCGACGAGGCGGTGAAGAACGCCATGCGCCTCGTGGCCGAGGGCGGCGTCGAGGCGGTGAAGCTCGAGGGCGGGTCCGAGTTCGCCGAGGTGATCGGGCGCATCGTCCGCGCCGGCATCCCGGTCATGGGGCACCTGGGGCTCACCACGCAGTCGGTCCACAAGATGGGCGGCTACGTGGTGCAGGGGCGCGACGGGGAGAAGGCCCAGAAGCTCATCCAGGACGTGCACGCCCTCGAGGCGGCGGGATGCTACGCGGTGGTGCTGGAGTGCATCCCGGCCGAGCTGGCGCGGCTCGTCACCGGGCAGCTCGGGATCCCCACCATCGGCATCGGCGCGGGCCCGCACACCGACGGCCAGGTGCTCGTCTACCACGACCTCCTCGGGCTCGAGACCGAGTTCAAGCCCAAGTTCGTGAAGCGCTTCGCCGACCTCGGGCCCGCCGCCGTGGCGGGCGTCGAGGCCTACGTGTCCGAGGTGAGGGCCGGGACCTTCCCCGCCGAGGAGCACAGCTTCCACGCCCCGTCCCTCCGGCTGCTCCAGGTGGTGCCGCAGCAGCCCTCCGCCGACGACGACCATGCCGGCGTGGTGGGAGCGCCGGTCTAAGGACGATGTCCCTTCCCGAGCTCATCCGCGACCCGGCCGCGTGGCAGCGTCGCTGCACCGCCGCGCGCGACGGGGGCACCCGCATCGCGCTCGTGCCCACCATGGGCTACCTTCACCAGGGGCACCTCTCGCTCATGCGCGAGGCGAGGCGCCGGGCCGACGAGGGCGGCCGCCCCGGGCTCTCGCTCGCCACCATCTTCGTGAACCCCACCCAGTTCGGCCCCACCGAGGATCTGGCCCGCTACCCGCGCGATCTCCAGGGGGACCTCGCGAAGTGCGGCGCCGCCGGCGTCGACATGGTCCTCGCCCCGGACAACCCGGGCGCGGTCTACCCGAAGGACTTCCAGACCTGGGTGGACTTCACCGAGGTCTCGAAGGGGCTCTGCGGAGACCGGCGCCCCGGCCACTTCCGCGGCGTGGCCACCGTGGTGGCGAAGCTCTTCGGCCTCTCCCGGCCCCACGTGGCCCTGTTCGGCGAGAAGGACTGGCAGCAGCTTCGAGTATTGCAGCGGATGGCCGTCGACCTCGACATGGGGGTCGAGGTGGTGGGGATGCCCATCGTCCGCGAGGCGGACGGCCTCGCCATGTCGTCGAGAAACGCCTATCTCACGCCCGAGGAGCGCGGCCGTGCCGTGGCCATCTCCCGCGCGCTCGGGGATGCGCGCCGGCGCGCCGGCGAGGGAGAACGCGACGCGGCGGCGCTGTCGCGGGGGATCCAGGCCGCGGTCGAGGCGGCGGGGATGCGCGTCGACTACGTCGAGCTGGTGCACCCCGAACGCCTGCGTCCGGTGGAGCACGCCGTGCCGGGAACCCGGGCGCTCGTCGCGGCCTTCCTGGGGCGCACCCGGCTCATCGACAACCTGGCGCTGCCGTGAGCAAGTCCGGCAAGGGCAAGGGGCAGACGGACGACGGCGTCAAGGTGGTCGCCCAGAACCGGCGGGCCCGCTTCGACTACGCCATCGAGGAGCGGATCGAGGCCGGGCTGGTCTTGACGGGAAGTGAAGTGAAGTCGTTGCGGGAGGGCAACGTGGCCCTCTCCGACGCCTACGCGGCGCTGCGCGGCGACGACCTGTGGCTCTTCAACTGCCGCATCGGCGAGTACAAGGCGGCGGCCGCCGGCTTCGCCCACGCGCCGCTCCGGGAGCGAAGGCTGCTCCTCAACCGGGCCGAGATCGAGAAGCTGCGCGGCAAGGTGGAGCAGCGAGGCTACACGCTGGTGCCGCTCTCCCTCTACTTCAAGAACGGCTGGGCCAAGGTGGACCTGGGGCTCGGTCGCGGGAAGACCCACGAGGACCGGCGCGACCACATCGCCGAGCGGGAGAGCCGGCGCGAGATGGACCGGGCCCTGTCCCGAAAGAGACGCTGACGGGATGTAGTCCGGACTCCCACCCTCGCTCGTGGCGCCCCGCTCGGGGCCTCCGAGGCAGCCCATCTCGTGTCCTGCTACCCTGGTACAACGCCACCATGTTCGACCGGGTCAAGCTCCGCAGGGACCTCACCGACTGCGGTGGGAGGCTGCTCGCCAGGGCGGGCACGGTCGTCTCGGTCGAGTCGATCGCCGAGGCCGCCGCCCAGGCCCGGCCGGGGAGCGCCACGCCCGTCGCCGACACCTTCATCGCCGACGACATCGGCGAAATCCTGCGGGAGCCGGCCCACCGCCACCTCCTCCGGACCGAGGAGGTCATGTCGAAGGTGCGCGAGGTCGTCGAGTCGGCGACGCTCCCGCAGCCGCTCGTCGAGGAGATGGCCGCGGCCAAGCTCCTCGACCCGGTGCGGTACCGGCACGCCCTCTGCTCCGCCGTGGTGACCACACGGCTCATCCTGGCCGCGGCGGGAACGGCACGCGCCTCGCCCCAGATCGCGGTGGCTGCCCTGCTCCACGACATCGGGATGCGCCACGTTCCGGCCCGGGTGGTGGGCGCGGCCGACTCGCTTCACGGCGAGGACGCGGTGGAGATCGCGCAGCACCCGCTGCTCGGCGCCTTCCAGCTGGCTCGGCAACTCGGCGACCACCCCGCGGTCGAGGCGGCGCTGGCCCATCACTGGCGCGACGGGCAGGGCTACCCCGACCTGGCGGAGCGCCCCTCTCCCACCACCGAGGTGGTGGCCGTCGCGAGCGCCTACTCGGCGCTGACCCACGGCCGCGCCTACCGGTCCGAGCCGTTCGAGTCGCGCGGAGCCGCGGATCTCCTGGTGGCCGAGGCGGCCTCGGGCCACGCCGACCCGTTCGCGGTGAAGCTCCTCGTCCACGCGCCCCGCGGAGGGAACGGGCCGATGAACGGGCTGCGTTTCGCGCGGGCCCGACAGGGGATGTCGCCCGAGGTGAACCGGCACACGCGCATCGCGCCGCCGGCCCGCCGCATGGTCTGACCGAAGCCCCCCCGGTGGGCCCTACGGGAGCCCCGAGATCTTGCGCAGGTGCTCCCAGGTGTAGAGCCCGGTGTCGTGCCCGTCGGACCAGTGGACCTGGATGGCGTAGCTGCCCACCGGGTCGATGCGCTCGGCGTGGATGTCGAGCGGGATGGTGGAAGGGTCGAGGATCTTCTTGCCCGTGCCCTCCTCGATGCACCCGGCGCAGGGGCAGAGGTCCCGCAGCGTGAAGGCCGGGAGGATGACCACCCGCCCGCCCGGCCAGGTGATCTCGAACTCGCCGCTGGCATTCAGGTCGATGGCCTCGGGCGGCGCTGCGGGCGGCGGCCGGGAGGGGATGCGATCGAGGAGTCCCATGGCCGGATAGATGTCGGGGAGAGGCCCCGGCGTCAAGCCTGCCGGGCCAGGGCCACGAGGAGGTCCGACCGGTCCTCGAAGGGCGTCGTGCAGGGAGGACCGTCGGCCGCGAAGAGCTCGGAGTGGTGGAGCGCCGGGGCGAGCCGGATCACCGCCGAGGAGCGGGTTCCGTAGAGGTCCCCGTAGTGGACGCAGACGCCGGGGCCGGGCGGCAGCTCGTGGCTCGAGAGGACCTCGCGCAGCCGGGGAGGAGTCGGATCGACGGGCCAGCGGGCCCGGATTGCCTCCCCGCGGGGATCACGGCCATGCGGCGAGCGCTCGGTGGCGACGTGCAGCCCCGGTCCCAGGTCCTCGAGGGCCGAGCCGTCGCCGTCGTACCACCAGAGGAAGGCGGTCGCTGCGTCGGCGACGAGCAGGTGGAACGGGTTGTACCGGCCGGGCTCGGTGCCCGCGCAGATCTCGCGGGCCGCGGCAGCGGAGGGCTGGCCGAGCATCCGGGTCACGAGCTCGCCGCGGCTGTGCCGGGTGGGATCGGGGGGGTGGCCCGGGGAGGCGTGGAAGTTGGTGATGCCGGCGAAGACCCCGGTCGCGCCCACGCCGATCCAGGTGCCGCCGGCGACGGCGTCCCGGGGCGCGGCATGGCGCGGCGCACCCGGAGGCGCGCGCAGGGCCCAGTCCTCGGATGCGCGCGAGAGCCGCTCGTCGCGATTGGCGGCGACGACGAGCGGCCAGCGCCTGTCGGCGTGGAAGGCGAGTGCGAGCGTGCACACGCCCGGGATCTACTTCTTCCCGACCGCCACGGCCCGGGCGCTCTTCACCGAGGCGAGGAGCAGCTGACGCTGCAGCTCGAGCTGCACCGGCAGGGTCTTGCCGAGCTTGTCGAACCACTCCTTCACGTCTTCGAGCTCGTGCTGCCACTCACCCAGGTCGATGCGGGTGGCCTGCTCGACCGACTCCGGCGTGGCGTTCATGCCGGTGAGGTCGAGATCTCCTGCGACCGGGGTCCAGCCGATGACCGTCTCCTGGGCGTTGGTGCGGCCGTGGGAGCGGTCGAGGATCCACTTGAGGACGCGCATGTTGTCGCCGTACCCCGGCCAGACGAACTTGCCGTCCTGGTTCTTCCGGAACCAGTTCACCAGGAAGATCTTGGGCGGGTTGGGGATGCGGTCCTGCATGTCGAGCCAGTGCTGCAGGTAGCTGCCGGCGTCGTAGCCCATGAAGGGCAGCATGGCCATGGGATCGCGGCGGACCACGCCCACCGCGCTGGTGGCGGCGGCGGTGGTCTCCGAGCCCATGGTGGCGCCCAGGTAGGTGCCGTGGGTCCAGTTGAAGGACTGGAGCACGAGCGGGACGGTGTTGGCGCGGCGGCCGCCGAAGATGATGGCGCTGATGGGCACGCCCCGCGGGTCGCTCGCGAACTGGGAGATGGCCGGGTTGTTGGCCATGGGAGCAGTGAACCGGCTGTTCGGGTGGGCGGCCTTCTCGGCGCTGCCCTTCTTCCAGACGTCCCCCTTCCAGTCGATGCAGGTGTCGGGCGCCGGGGCGTCGTGCCCCTCCCACCAGACGTCGCCGTCGGCGGTGCGGGCCACGTTCGTGAAGAACGTGTCCTTCCGGATGCTCGCCATGGCGTTCGGGTTGGTCTTGGTGTTCGTGCCCGGGACCACGCCGAAGTAGCCGGCCTCCGGATTCACCGCCCAGAGGCGGCCGTCGGGCCCGACGCGCATCCAGGCGATGTCGTCGCCCACGGTGCGGATCTTCCAGCCCGCGAACTCCTTGGGCGGGATCAGCATGGCGAAGTTGGTCTTGCCGCATGCCGACGGGAAGGCCGCCGCCACGTAGCTGATCTCGCCTTCCGGGCTCTCGGCCTCGAGGATGAGCATGTGCTCTGCGAGCCAGCCCTCCTTCTTGGCGAGGTAGGAGCCGATGCGCAGCGCCAGGCACTTCTTGCCGAGCAGCGCGTTGCCGCCGTAGCCCGATCCCACCGACCAGATGGTGTTGTCCTGGGGGAAGTGGGTGATGAAGCGCTTCTCCGGGTCGCACTCGGCGACCGCGTGCATGCCCTTGTTGAAGTCGTTCTTGTCGCCGAGCCGGTCGAGGGCCACCTTGCCCATGCGGGTCATGAGGCCCATGTTGAGCGCCACGTAGACCGAGTCGGTGATCTCGATGCCCACCTTGGCGAACGGCGAGTCGGCGGGGCCCATCACGTAGGGCACCACGTACATCGTGCGCCCCTTCATGCAGCCGGCGAAGAGGCCACGCATCTTCGCGTACATCTCGGCGGGGGCGACCCAGGTGTTGGTGGGGCCGGCCTCCTCCTTGGTGGGGGTGCAGATGATGGTCAGGTGCTCGACGCGGGCGACGTCGTTCTTGTTCGAGTGGTGGTAGTAGCAGCCCGGCCACTTCTTCTGGTCGAGCGGGATGAGCACCTTGTCGACGACCGCCTGGGCGATGAG
>DAIEMM010000221.1 GCA_027349605.1 Anaeromyxobacteraceae bacterium | reverse complement strand
AGGGCAAGGGGGTTCGCAAGGCCGTCCAGAACGTGATGAACGCCATCGGCCCGGCCATCGTCGGCATGGACGCCTCCGATCAGGCCGCCCTGGACGCCCGGATGATCGCGCTCGACGGGACCAAGACCAAGTCCAAGCTGGGCGCGAACGCCGTGCTGGGCGTGTCCCTCGCCGCGGCACGTGCCGCGTCCCTCTCGCACGAGCTGCCGCTCTACCGGTACGTGGGCGGCGTGAACGCCCGGACCCTGCCGGTGCCGCTCATGAACATCCTCAACGGCGGCGCCCACGCCGACTCCAACGTGGACATCCAGGAGTTCATGGTGGTCCCGATCGGAGCCCCCAGCTTCGCCGAGGCGCTCCGCTACGGCGCCGAGATCTTCCACGCGCTGAAGAAGGTGCTGAAGGGCAAGGGCGCGTCGACCGGCGTGGGAGACGAGGGCGGCTACGCTCCCAGCCTGGCCTCCAACGAGGAGGCGCTCGCCGTGATCATGGAGGCCATCGCGGCCACGGGCCTGAAGCCCGGCAAGCAGGGCGGCCTCGCCCTCGACTGCGCGTTCTCCGAGGCCTACGACGCGAAGTCCGGGAAGTACGTCCTGAAGGGGGAGGGCAAGACCTACGATCCGAAGGGGCTCGTCGACTGGTACGAGAGCCTGGCGGCGAGGTACCCCATCGTCTCCATCGAGGACGGGTGCGGCGAGAACGACTGGAAGGGCTGGAAGCTCCTCACCGACCGTCTCGGCTCGAAGCTCCAGCTGGTCGGCGACGACGTCTTCGTCACCAACACCGAGATCCTGGCCCGCGGGATCGACGAGGGGGTGGCGAACTCCATCCTCGTGAAGGTGAACCAGATCGGCTCGCTCACCGAGACCCTGGAGGCGGTCCGCATGGCGCACAGGGACGGCTACACGAGCGTGATGAGCCACCGCTCGGGCGAGACCGAGGACACCACCATCGCCGACCTGGCGGTGGCCTGCGACTGCGGCCAGATCAAGACCGGGTCCGCGTCCCGGACCGACCGCGTCGCCAAGTACAACCAGCTGCTCCGCATCGAGGAGGAGCTGGGGAAGACGGCCCGCTACGCAGGGCGCGACGCCTTCCGGGCCCTCCGGAAGTGAGCGCTGACTCGCCATTCCGTCGCGTTTGACTTCGGTCAAGCAGGGGTCTAATTTCGCGTCCCCTCGTTCGTGGAGGTCGTCGAAGGATGCGGTCCGATTGGGTCAAGAAGCGCCGGGGACAGCCGAACGTCTCGCAGATGCACTATGCCCGGAAGGGCATCGTGACCGAGGAGATGGCGCACGTCGCGGCCAGGGAGAAGGTCGACCCCGAGTTCATCCGGAGCGAGGTGGCCCGGGGCCGCATGATCATCCCCGCCAACGTGGCCCACCCCGAGCTCGATCCGATCGCCATCGGCATCGGCGCCACCTGCAAGATCAACGCGAACATCGGCAACAGCGCGGTGGTGAGCGACATCCAGGGGGAGCTCGAGAAGCTGCGCATCTGCCTCAAATACGGCGCCGACACGGTCATGGACCTCTCCACCGGCGGTGACATCCCGCAGATCCGCGAGGCCATCCTCCGCCACAGCCCGCTGCCGGTGGGCACCGTGCCCATCTACGAGGCCATGGCCCACGTGAGCGACGTGGCCCAGCTCACGCCCGGGCTGCTCCTCCAGATCATCGAGTCGCAGGCCCGGCAGGGCGTGGACTACATGACCATCCACGCCGGCCTGCTGCGGGACTTCATCCCGCTCGCCGCGAAGCGGGTGACCGGCATCGTGTCGCGGGGCGGGGCGCTCATGGCGCAGTGGATGCTCGCCAACGGCGCGGAGAACCCGCTCTACACCCACTTCGACGCCATCTGCGAGATCTTCAAGCGCTACGACGTGGCCTTCTCGCTCGGAGACGGGCTTCGCCCGGGCTGCCTCGCCGACGCCTCGGACGAGGCCCAGTTCGCCGAGCTGCGCGTCCTGGGCGACCTGACGCGGCGGGCCTGGCAGCACGACGTCCAGGTCATGGTGGAGGGACCCGGGCACGTCCCGCTGGACCAGATCCCCATGAACATGGAGAAGGAGCGGGAGCTCTGCGACGAGGCCCCGTTCTACGTCCTCGGGCCGCTCGTCACCGACATCGCCCCCGGCTACGACCACATCACGAGCGCCATCGGCGCCACCGTGGCCGCGCAGCACGGCGCCGCCATGCTCTGCTACGTGACGCCTCGGGAGCACCTGGGGCTCCCCGACGCCGACGACGTCCGGCAGGGGATCGTGGCCTACAAGATCGCCGCCCACGCGGCCGACGTGGCCCGCCACCGGCCCGGCGCCCGCGACCGCGACGACGCGCTCTCCCGCGCCCGCTACGCCTTCGACTGGAGGCAGCAGTTCGCGCTCTCCCTCGACCCGGAGACCGCACAGGCGATGCACGACGAGACGCTGCCCCACGAGGCCTTCAAGGACGCGGAGTTCTGCTCGATGTGCGGTCCGAAGTTCTGCTCCATGAAGATCCACACCCACCTGACCGAGCTCGCCTGCCACGGCGACCCGTCCAGCGTGGACGAGCAGGGGAAGCCGGTCGCTCCCGCGCCGGCCGTCACCCATTGACCGGCTAGCCTCCGATCCGGACCATCGTCTCGAAGGACTCCTCCTCCATGTGGTGGCGCTCCCGCTTGCGGGAGAGCCCC
This sequence comes from Anaeromyxobacteraceae bacterium, assembly GCA_027349605.1. GTDB lineage: Bacteria > Myxococcota > Myxococcia > Myxococcales > Anaeromyxobacteraceae > CAIOAK01. The sequence goes on along the minus strand of DAIEMM010000221.1, from coordinate 2,789 downwards.
TCGCGGATGGCGGCCTCGACGGCGTCGTCGGTGGCGGTCCGGAGGAGCCCGGCCAGCGGGACCTCGTCGCGGCCGCCCAGGCAGGCCCGGAGCGCACCGGCGGCGCTCACCCGGACACGGTTGCAGTCGCCGCAGAAGTTCTCGGTGATGGCCCCGATGAAGCCCAGCAACCCGTGGACCTCGCGCCCGCCGTCCACGGACGTGCCGCGCATGTGCCGGGCGGGACCCCAGCCCCGGGTGGCGTCGGGCTCGAGCCGGACCCCCTGCTCCACGAGAAGCGCCTGCATCTCCGCCACCGAGACCGGCACCCCGCCCCCGAAGGGCATGAGCTCGATGTAGCGGGCGATGGCGCCATGGCGCCAGGCGAAGCGGGCCAGCTCGCCCAGCTCGCCCGAGTTCACGTCGCGGAGGACCACCGTGTTCACCTTGAGAGAAGGATAGCCGGCGGCGGCGGCGGCGGCGATGCCGCGACGAATGCGCTCGACGTCGGCCGCGCGGCCGGAGAGCCGCTCCAGCCGGCCGCCGTCGAAGGTGTCGAAGGAGACGTTGAGCTGCCGGAGGCCGGCCCGGCGCAGCGGGAGGGCCAACTCCTCGAGGCGGTGGCCGTTGGTGGTGAGGGCGATCTCCTCGATCCCCGGGGTGGCGTGGAGGTCGGAGACGATCTCCACGATGTCCCGCCGGAGGGTGGGCTCCCCCCCGGTGAGCCGGATGCGCCGGATGCCCAGCTCGGCGAAGATCCCGGCCAGGCGCCGGATGTCCGGCCGGTCGAGCGCGTCCCCGTGGGCGGTCTCGAGCCCCGGACTGCAATAGCTGCAGCGGAAGTTGCAGCGGTCGGTGAGGGAGAGGCGCAGGTAGACGACGTGGCGCCCCTGCGGGTCGACGAGCGGGGGCCGGGAACCCGGGGTGGGGATGCCGTCGGTCACAGGGGTCGCGTCTCCCGGCTCGCGAGTGTCTCGATGCCGGCCTGGCCGATGGCGAGGAGGGCCTCGACGACCTGGGGGTCGAACTGGGTTCCCGACTGCCGGGCGATCTCGCGGATGGCCTGCTCGAAACCGAGGCTCTTGCGGTACGGGCGGTCGCTCGCCATGGCGTCGAGGGCGTCGGCCACGGCGAAGATCCGCGCCCCCACGGGGATCCGGTCGCCTCGCAGGCAGCGGGGATACCCGGAGCCGTCGAAGCGCTCCTGGTGCGAGAGGACGATCTCGGCCGGGACGCGGAGGAAGCCGATCGACTTCAGGATGTTGAAGCCCGTCTGGGGGTGCTTGCGCATCTCCTCCCACTCGGAGGGATCGAGCGGTCCCGGCTTGAGCAGGATGGCGTCCGGGACGCCGATCTTGCCGATGTCGTGCAGGAGGGCCCCGCGGAAGATGTCGTTCCGCTCGTCCACGGGGACGCCGATGCGGTCGGCGAGCGCCAGCGTGTACCGTCCCACCCGCTGGGAATGGTCGCCGGTCTCGTGCTCCCGGGCGTCGAGCGCGGCCACCAGGGCGTAGAGCGTGCTCTGGTAGGCGGCCTCCACCTCGACGAGCGCCCGGCGCAGGTCGCTCGCCTTCTCGCGGACCGTTCGCTGCAGGCTCGTCCGGTAGCGCTCGCGGGCCCGCTCGTCGCGGCGCCGGGAGAGGGCCCGCTCGATGGAGCGCAGGAGGTCTCCCGACTTCGGTGGCTTGAGGAGGTAGTCCGTCGCGCCCCGGCGAAGGCACTCGACGGCGGCCTCCGTGTCCCCGAAGGCGGTGAGCATCACCACCGCGGTGTCGGGCCGCTCCCTGCGCAGGCGGTCGAGGAGCCAGAGGCCGTCCTTGCCGGGCATCTTCATGTCGCTGATGACGAGGTGGGGGTCGGTGTCGCGGACCAATTCCAGCGCCGCCTCGGCTCCGGACGTGGTCCGGCAGTCGTAGCCCTCGTCGGAGAGCACCATGCCGATGGCGTCGCGGACGACGGCGTCGTCGTCCACGATCAGCACCCGCGCCGCCGTGCCGTCGGCCGGCTCCAGGCTCGACGAGTCACCCGTCATGCGACGACCTACATACCCCACCGGGAGCCTGCCGGCCACCGGAAGTCCCCGGCCGGACGACCCTGCAAGCATCCTTGAACCGGTGAGGGTCCGGGGATAGAAACCGCCCGGATGACCACGCGTTCGTCAGGACTACCGGTGATCGGACAGGACCCCCTCGACGACCGGGGCCGGGAGGCGCTCGCCGCCATCCGGGGCGCCGGGCTTCCCATCGACGCGCGCAAGCCCGCGTGGCTGCGGGTGGGGGTTCCGGGCGGGGAACGGTACGGGCGCGTCCGGGAGACCCTCTCCGGCCTGAAGCTCCACACCGTGTGCGCCGAGGCCCACTGCCCGAACGTGGCCGAGTGCTGGGGAGGCGGGACGGCCACCGTGATGCTCATGGGGGACACCTGTACCCGTGGCTGCCGTTTCTGCCAGGTGAAGACCGCTGCCCGGCCGCCGGCCCTGGACCCCGACGAGCCCCGGCACATGGCGGACGCGGTCCGGAAGCTCGAGCTCGACTACGTCGTGGTGACGAGCGTGGACCGGGACGACCTCCCCGACGGGGGCGCAGCGCACTTCGCCGAGGCCATCCGGCGCCTCAAGGAGATCCCGGGGCTTCTCGTCGAGGTGCTCACCCCCGACTTCCAGGGGGATGCCGGGGCGGTCCGCACCGTCGGACGCGCCGGCCCGGACGTGTTCGCGAACAACCTCGAGACGGTGAGGCGCCTGACCCCGGCGGTTCGCGACGGTCGCGCCGGCTACGAGCAGACACTCGGGGTGCTGGCCCGGATGAAGG
>DAIEMM010000211.1 GCA_027349605.1 Anaeromyxobacteraceae bacterium | reverse complement strand
GTAGGCCGTGGGCTGCACGTCCATCACCGGGAAGGCCTGCCCGTTCACCATGGCGGTGTCGAAGAAGGTCTCGGCGCCCACCGACGGGGTCGGCGTGCCCGGGATGACGGGCGGCTGGTTCGGCGTGGTGCAGAAGGCCAGCACCGCCGGATCCGGGTCGCTGCAGTTGGGGTCGTGGTACGGGTTCGGCACCGGCGGGTAGTAGAGGTTGGCCGTGGGCGGGAAGAACCAGGGGCCGTAGACCCAGCGGCCGTAGGCGTTCACGCCGCTCGTGGTGAAGGGGTTCTGGGCCGGCACGTAGACGTGCGGGGTCCAGAAGTCGCCGGTGACCGGCGTGCGGATGCCGGTGGCGTCCACCGGGCCGCTGCCGAAGTTCCAGGTCGGGTCGGTCTCGCGGACGAAGCTCTGGTTCGCCGGAACCGACAGCGGGTTCACCTCAGCGTTGACGAAGGTGCGGTCCTGGATGACGAGCGGCGTCCCGACGCCGGGGAGGATGCCCTCGGCGATGAGGTCCTGCTCGGTCTTGTCGGTGATGACGAGGCCGGCGGCCTCGCCGACGAGCACGTTGAGGCGGGTGATGCCCCAGGCGTGGTCGTGGTAGAACATGAGGCGCGCGCTCTGCTGGTTCGTCCAGTAGTAGGTGGTCTGGTTGTCGGCCGGAGCGGGCATGTCCGGCACGTTGTAGAGGCTCACGCCCTTCTTGTAGGGGTTGAACGGGTTCGCGAAGTCCGCGGCCGGCAGGATCCACTGGTGCGGGGTGCCGTCGCTGATCCACGGGGTGCGGCCGCCGTGCAGGTGGATGGCGGCGCGGGTCTGCGGATACAGCGCGCAGGCCTGGCCGTAGAGGTTCACGCCCGGGGGCGACGGGTCACACACCGTGCCGTCGGCGAAGAGGGCGCCCTTGCCGGAGCCCTGGATCGACTCGTCCACCGGCACGGGCAGGTTGCCCAGCTCGCCGCCGGGCAGCTCGTTCTTGAACTTGATGCGGACCGGACGGTCCTTCTGGGCGATGATCACCGGCCCGAGCCAGTTGATGGGGTCGGGGGCCACGGTGTTGTCGGCGAGCGTCGTGCCGCCGGTGGCCGTCCCGTTGTTGGTCTGCACGTAGCCGCGCACGTTGGTGGGCGGCAGGTCGCTGTGGAACTGGTGCGTGTAGAGCCGGACCGAGATCTCGTAGTAGTCCGAGCCCGGGTAGGTCACGGTGTCCGGATGGGCCACCGGGATGTAGTTGCCCAGGTTGTTCGCGGCGCCGGCCCCGAGGCCGGGCAGCGTGTCCACGAACTTGCGCAGCATGGGGCTGAAGGCCCAGTTCGCGGTGGTGAAGTAGTCGGGCGTGTCGAGCGGGCCGATGGGCCCCTGTCCCGGCGGCAGCTCGGGCGGGGCGACGCTGGCCGAGGTGGAGCGGACGCCGGCGCGCGTCATCTGGCCGCCCTTCGTGACCTTCACGGCCCGGACGCCGCGCAGGCCGATGTCCGGCACCGCGACGCCCTTGGCGCGGGCGGCGGCCTTGGCGGCCTTCACGCGCTCCACGTTCGCCTTCTGCTCCTTGGCGGCCTCGACCCGCTGCGCCTGGGTGATGCGCATCTGGGCGTTCATGGCCTGGATGCGGGCGGCCTTCTGCATCAGGGGATCGACCTGAGCCTGGTCGTTCGCGGTCTCCGCGAGGGAAACCTGTGGGACGGCGAAGAAAGCGACCGCGAGCGCGGTCATGCTGGAACGGATGGCCCGTCGGATCATCTGCTGCCCTCTCATCGTGGATCTCCCTCGCGCACGGCGAAGCGCCGGCCTCGTCAGTCCCGCAAAAGTAGGGACAATTTGCCGCAGCCGCAATGTGGGAGAGGCGTCACAATCATGTGTCACCGGGGCGGGTTACGCGTAAATGGACTATTGCAGCCTATTATTGGCCCGGATCAAGGATCCTGTACCGTGCGCCGGGGACACGTTCCGGGTCGGGTGCGTGGGGGTCGCACCCGCACTTATACGAGGGATCCTCGCAGGGTACGCCTCCCGGGGCGATCGGGAGCGGACGGCCGCCGGCCGGCGTGGGGGCTCCGCGGGTCCTCCCGGATGAGAAGTTCTCACCGAAAGTGAAGATTGACCCTCGATTGATCGCTTTCCCCACCGTGAAATCCCGGGAGCGCGCCGGGATTGGCGCGCGATTGCCGGATCGACCGGCGCCGGGCCCCGTGGCAGGATGATCCGGTGCGGCGGTTCGTCCTCCTCTCGCTCCTCGGCATCGCGATCCTGCTCGCGGGGAGCCTCGCCGTCGTCCTGTGGATGACCGAGGCCGGGCCCGAGCACCCCGCTCCGGAACCCGCTCCGGTGGCGGCCCCGGCGCCTGCTGCGGAGAAGCGGCCGGCGGTGGTCGTGGCGCCGCCGCCCCAGGTCACCGCGAGCGACATCGAGAACTTCGAGAAGCCGGTGCCCAGGTCCGTTCCCGAGCCACCGGAGGGGCCGCCCCCGGTCGACATGGCGGCGCAGGAGCGCGCGCTCGCGGCCGCCGTCTCGGCCCGGTGCGGCCGGATGCACCTGCGGCTCGGCGACGAGATGCGCAAGGCCGGCGAGGACATCACCGGCCAGGCCGTGCTCCTCTTCGACGCCGAGGGGCAGGACGGCAAGGTGAAGCTGGGCCAGAGCCGGCAGCAGTCGCCGGGGAACATGCGCCCGTCGCTCGTGGCCTGCGCGCAGATGGCGCTGCGCGGGCAGGTCTTCGACGCGCCCGGCGCGAAGGAGGGCCAGCACTTCACCGTGCAGGTGGTGCTGGGGATGTTGACGTGACGGCGGGCCGGGCCTACTTCTCGTCGTCCGTCTTCGGCTTGTAGGCGTACTGGTAGTGGTACTGGTACTGGTAGGCGTAGGAGTAGCCGCCCACCCCGCCCTTGCGCGGGGGCACGTCGTTGAAGACGATGCCGGTGAGGCGCACCCCGTTCTCGGCGTAGGCCTTGACCGCCTGCTGCAGCTCGCGAATGGGGTGCCAGCCGGCGCGCAGGACGAGCAGGTTCACCCCGGCCACGCGTCCCACCAGCGCCGCGTCGGTGACGGCCAGGATGGGCGGCAGGTCCACGAGCACGAGGTCGTAGCGGCCGGCCAGGTCGGCGACCATGTGGCGGAAGCGCTCGCTGCCGAGCAGCTCCGACGGGTTCGTGGGGGACGAGCCGCGGGGGACGAAGTCGATCCCCACCATCTCGGTCTTGTGGAGGACGTCGGCGATGGAGACTTCGCCGGAGATGGCCTCGGCGAGCCCGGGCGTGCGGTGGATGCCCAGGTAGCCGTGGAGCGAGCCCTTGCGCAGGTCGGCGTCGAGGAGGAGGACCCGCTTGCCGGCGTCGGCGAAGACCCGCGCCAGGTTCACGGTGACGAAGGACTTGCCCACTCCGGGGCGGGGGCCGCCCACCGCGATGACGCGGTTGGGGGCGTCCATGAGGGCGAACTGGAGGGAGGTGCGGAGCGAGCGGATGCTCTCCGCGGCCATGTCGGTGGGGTCGGACTCGGCGAGGACCTTGAGGCGGGAGCCCTTGTGGGCCTTGCGCTCGCGCTCCAGGACGGCCTGCCGCTCGCTGTGGGGGATGCTGGCGCGCACCACGATGCCGGTGGCGCGCTCGGCCTCGGTGGGGTCCACGAGCCCCTGGTGGAGGGACTTCTTGCCGACGGCGAGGAGGACGCCGCCGATGAGCCCGGCGAAGAGGGCGAAGGCCACCTTCTGGCCGTTCTTGGGGTTGATGGGGTACTCGGGCGCCACCGCCAGGTCGAGGATGCGGACGTTGCCGGTGAGGCCGCTCTTCGTGATCTTGAGCTCCTGGGAGCGGTTGAGCAGCGCCAGGTACAGCCCGGTGGCCACCGTCACGTCGCGCCGGAGGCGCAGCGAGGTCGACTCGGCCTCGGGCAGCTGGGAGATCTGCTGGTTGATGGCGTCCCGCTCGGCGCGCAGGAAGGCCACCTTGTCGTTGAGCGCCTGCAGCACGGGGTGGGTGCCGGTGAACCGGAAGAGCAGCTCCTTGCGCTGCAGCTCCATCTCGGAGAGCCGCTTCTCGAGGTCGGCCGACTTCTCGAGCGTGGAGGTGGTGGCGAGCGTGAGGTCCACGCCGGCGGTGCCCTCCTCCACCTTGTAGCGCTCGAGCGCCTTCTCGGCGGCCTCGAGGTTGTCGCGGAGGATGGGGATCTGGGCGTCGAGGAACTGCAGCGTCCTCTCGGCCTCGTCGGAGCGCTTCTCCACGTTGTGGCGCAGGTAGGCCTGGGCGAAGGAGTTGAGGACCGCGACGGCGTACTGCGGCGAGCCGCTCGTCATCGACACCCGGATGAGCCCGGTGAACTTGCCCTTCTCGGCGAACTTGAGGGAGTTCGCCAGGTCCCTCGCGGCCTGGGCCCGGGAGGCCTTCCGGAGGAGGAACTCGGTGCCGGGGCGGCCGACGAGTTCCTGCACGAACACGGTGGCGGGCCCGTCGCCGGCCGGCGTGGCCATGTTCCAGGTGAGGGGCTTCCCCACCGTGCCGACGGCGACGATCTTCCCGGCCCCGTCCACCACGTCGTAGTTGCCGCCGTCGCGGGCGACCAGCGTGAAGGCGAGCGAGAAGTCCTCCATGCTGGGCGGCACGTCGAACCGGGTGACCTTGATCCGCTCGCCGCCCCAGGCGTACCTGGTCAGGCCGAAGAGCGGCGAGGCCAGCCCGTTGCGGCCCCGGCGCACGGCGATGGCGCCGCCGACCTTGGGGAAGAATTTGGGCGACGCCGACACGTCGAGGTGGAGGTCGTCCACCACCACCCCGAGGAGGCGCCGCGACTGCATGACCTCGATCTCGGTGGGCACGCGGCTCTGGGGGCCGGAGAGCGCGCCCTCGATGTTGGCCCCCATCATGAGCGAGTTGTTCTGCGGCTGGGCGTCCACCTGCAGGAGGATGTCGGCCTCGTAGAGCGGCGTCTGGGTGGCGAGCACCCAGGCGAGCCCCAGCCCGGCCACGACGAGCGCGCCCATGATGAGCCAGCGCCCCTGCGAGATGGCCTCCAGGTAGAACGCCAGCGACGCGCCCCCCTGCTCCGGCGGGTGCGGCCCCCCGTGGGGCGGGGCTGGCGGGGGCGGCTGGGGCTGCGGGGCCACCACGTTCAGCTCGGGTCTCTCGCCGGGAAGGGCCATGGGTCTCTAGAATCCGATCTGGGTTCTCGTCGTGTAGATCATGCTCCAGGTCTGCCAGATGGTGTTCACGAGGGGCAGGATCTGGCCGATGACGCGGTTCATGCGCGCGAGATCGTTGGTGGCCACGAAGACCACGTCGCGCGGTTTGAGCGGGAACTGGGCGGCCAGGATGAGCGAGTCGGCCTGCTCGACGTCGAGGCGGAAGATCTCCGGCTTCCCCTGGGCCTCCTGGCGGAGCACGTACACGGCCGGACGCATGGTGGTGTAGTCGAAGCCGGCGCTGTCGCCGAGCGCCTGCGCGAGCGAGAGGCGGCCGCGGTACATGGGGCGCGTCCCCATGTTCTTCACCTCTCCGAAGACGAACACCTGGCTCTGGGTCATGCTTCACACGTGGACCGTGTCGCCGTCCTGGAGGAGCCAGTTCTGCTTGAGGTCGCCCTCCTCGTAGTAGGACATGAGGTTCAGCAGCGTGGCCTTGCCGTTCCGGATGAGCGTCACCTCGGCGGGGTTGGAATCCTTGGCGAATCCGCCGGTCTTGACCAGCGCGTCGGAGACGCGGAGCGGGATGTTGTCGAGGTAGAGGGTCTGGGGGGCCTTCACCTCGCCGGCGATCTCCACGCGCCGGCCCAGGAAGCGGGCCACCCGCACCGAGACCTGCGGGTCCTTGATGGCGTGCTTGAGGCGGCGGGTCAGCTCCTGCTGGATCTCGATGACGGTCTTGCCGGCCACCGTGATGTAGCCCACGAACGGGTAGAACATGGTGCCGTCGGCGTAGACCACCTGGCCGTTCTCCTCCGGGCTGCGGTACTGGCCGGTGGGGGAGGTGAGCTCCGGGTGATCCCAGACGAT
>DAIEMM010000198.1 GCA_027349605.1 Anaeromyxobacteraceae bacterium | reverse complement strand
GGCGAGGCGCGGCCAGGCGAGCGCCAGGAGCGACGCCAGGGCGGCCGCCACGGCCGGGACGGCGAAGTAGGTGACGAGGAAGCGCCGCTCCCCCCAGGCGTCGACGAGATCGCGGCCGAACCAGAAGAGCACCATCCCGCCGAAGAGCAGGTTGAGGGGGTTGTCCTCGACCAGCACCCAGGTGACGAGCCGCCAGACCTCGCCGCCCCAGACCGCCGCCGGCTGCAGGACGAGGAGGGACCGGAGCGGGAAGCCCAGCTGCTCGGCCACGGCCCCGGCCAGGCTCACCCCCACCGTCGCCACGATGAGCCCGCCCACCCCCGCGGGGACGCGCCCTCCGAAGGCGAACGGATTTCCGGCGCGACGGATGGACACGGCCCGCCTACGCGCTCCGTTGCCGGAAGAAGAGGATGATCGTCAGGCAGTGGAACTGCTTGTCCGAGGAGAGCGTGACCGTCTTGTCGACGATCTCCAGCTCGGGGTGCTTTCCCATCCAGTTGTTGATGGTGTCGCTCATGGCGTCCCGGTCACGCGCCAGCGTCGCCGAGAAGACCTTGCACCCCGTGAACCTCTCCATGGTCGCCACCTCGCCCCGAGCCTACAGCGCCTCGACGATGACCGCGATACCCTGTCCGCCGCCGATGCAGGCGCCGGCCATGCCGAACCGGGCGCCCCGCTGCCGGAGCGCCTGGATGAGGTGCAGGGTGAGGCGGGCGCCGCTCGCCCCGAGCGGGTGCCCGACGGCGATGGCCCCGCCGTCCACGTTGGTGCGGTCGCGCGGCAGCCCGAGCTCCTTCTCCACCGCCAGGTACTGGGGTGCGAAGGCCTCGTTCACCTCGAAGAGGTCGAAGTCGGCGAGCCTGGCCCCGGCCCGGGCCATGGCGTTCCGGAAGGCCGGCACCGGACCGATGCCCATGATCGTGGGGTCCACGCCGGCCACCCCCCAGTTGACGAGCCGGGCGAGGGGCCTGAGGCCGCGCCGGTCGGCCGCCTCGCGGCTCATGACGACCAGCATGGCGGCGCCGTCGGCGACCCCGCTGGCCGCCCCGGCGTGGATGACGCCGTCCTTCTTGAAGATCCGGGGGAGCTTGCGGAGCCCCTCGACCGTGGTATCCGGGCGGGGGTGCTCGTCCTTCTCGAAGATCACCTTGCCCTTGCGGGTCTCGATCTCCAGGGGCGCGATCTCGTCCCGGAAGCGCCCCGCCGCCTGCGCCTCGGCGGTGCGCCTCTGGGAGAGCACGCTGAACGCGTCCACCTCGTCCTGGGTGATCGCGTATTGCGCGGCGAGCTTCTCGGCGGTCAGCGCCATGGGCATCCCCGCCTGGGTGTCGGTGAGCGCGGTCCAGAGCGCGTCCTCGATGGCCGGTGTCTTCCCGAGCGGCACGCCGAAGCGCCCACCGCGCAGCACGTAGGGGGCCTGGCTCATCGACTCGGTGCCGCCTGCCAGCACCGCCTCGGCCTGCCCGGTGGAGATCTGGAGCGCGCCCTGGATCACCGCCTCGAAGCCCGAGCCGCACAGACGGTTCACGATCAGTGCAGGGGTCTCGACGGGGACGCCCACCCGGAGCCCGACGTGCCGGGCCAGGTAGATGGCGTCGGCGGAGGTCTGCAGGACGTTGCCCACCACCACGTGGCCGATGGCGTCCGGCGAGAGCCCCACGTCGCGGAGCGCCGCCCCGGCCGCGTGGACGGCCAGGTCCGTGGCGGAGTGGTCCTTCAGCGTGCCGCCGTAGGTTCCGAAGGCGGTGCGGCGGCCGGCGACGAAGACGATCTCCTGCGGGGTGGCGGAACGCATGCAGACCTCCGGCTTCAGGAAGCGGGGCGCGATCGGACGAGCGAGGCGAGGCAGTAGGCGAGGAGGGCGACGGCGACGACGGTGTTCCCGAGGTAGACGGCGAAGCGGCTGCGAAGCTCCTGGCCGCCCAGCCCCCTGTACCAGGCGTGGGCCGCTGCGTCGCGCCCGGGCAGGTCGCGCGCCGGCAGCGCCGGCCCGTGCGCAGCGGCGAGACGCGCCACGGCGCGCCGGTGGACCTGGAGCACCTGATCGAGCGCGGTGCCGGGGAGGCCGGCCACCTCGCCGCGCCGCCCCGAGCGCGTGGTCCGGGCGTGGTTGGCGGTGAGGGCGGCGGCTCCGTCCCGGAAGGTGGAGAGGAACTGCACGCGGGCCACGTCGCCCGGCCGGGGGGCCATCTCGAAGACGTCGGCGAAGACCACTCCGTCGGCCTCGGCGAAGGCCTCGGAGCGGAGCACGAGCCCGCGGAGCGGTCCGTCCTCGACCCGGCTCCCCAGGCGCTGGAACCCGAGCGGCAGGAGGACCTCGGCAGCCGCTCGCTGCGCCTCGGTCGGAAGCGGTCCGCCCGTCGTGGACCGGGAGGAGACGAGCGAGGGGGCCAGGGCGAGCACGCCCCGCCTCCCGTAGCGGAGGATCATCATCGCGGCGTAGAAGCCCGCGAGGGCGAGGAGGACGGTCACGACGCGGTGGCGGCCTCGTCCGCCTTCCTCTTCTTCCTCACGATGCGGGCCGCGACGATGCCCACCTCGTAGAAGAGGATCATGGGCCCGGCCATGAGGAAGAGGTTGAGCGGGTCCCCGGTGGGGGTGATGATGGCGGCCAGGATCACGTTCACGACGGCGGCGTGGCGCCGGTACCTGGCCAGGAACTCGGGGGTGACGAGCCCGATCATGGACAGGAAGGCGATGATGACCGGGATCTCGAAGACCACCCCGAAGCCCAGCATCATGGCGAGCACCAGCGTGAGCTGCTCGCGCATGGTGAGGATGGGCCTCATGTCCGGTCCGGCGATGGAGGTGAGCGCCGGGAAGGCGAAGGGCATGATGACGAAGTAGGTGAAGGCCACGCCGCAGTAGAAGAGCAGGGTCCCGATGGCGACGAACGGGATCACCATCGACTTCTCCCGCTTGTAGAGCCCGGGGGCGATGAAGAGCCAGAGCTGGAAGAGCACCCAGGGCGCGGCGAGGAAGAGCCCGCCGTACAGCGCGACCTTGAGGTAGACGAGGAACGGCTCGAGGGAGCTCGTGTAGTTGAGGGCCCGCTGCCCCTCCGGGAGCGCGTCGAGCACCGGCTGCATCACGTAGCGGAAGAGGCGCTCCGAGAACCACCCGGCCACGGCCACCCCGACGGCGATGCCGAGGAGCGCCCGTACCAGCCGGGTGCGCAGCTCGGTGAGGTGGTCGAAGAAGGAGGCGCGGACCTCGTCCTCCGGGGGAGGAGGGTCGGTCACTTCGGCCGGAGCCTTCTCGGCGGGGTCGCTCATGAGAGCAGGGTCGGGCCGTCGGCTGGCGGCGCCGGCTCTGCGGGAGTCTCGGCCCCGGCGGGGGAAGGGGTCCGGGCGGGATCGGGCTCGGCGGGCACGACCGGCTCCGCGAGCGCGGCGTCGAGACCGGGGACGTTGTCGAGGCTGGCCGGCGGCACCGGCTCGGGGGGCCCGGCGGAGACGGGAGCCGCCGCGCGGGGGGGCGTGATGCGGGGGCGCGCCGCCTTGCGCTCGTCGGCGTAGAGCTCCTGCTCGAACTGGCCCTTCAGGTCGTCGGTGGCCTTCTTGAAGTCGCGAAAGCCCTTGCCCAGCTGCTTCGCCACCTCGGGGAGCTTCTGCGGCCCGAGGAGCACGAGCGCGAGCACGAGGATGATCAGGATTTCGCCGAAGACGAGGCCGAACATGGGACGACGTGGTTATATCACGGCATGCCCTGCCGGCTCGTCAAGCCGGAGCCCGCGACGTACTCGTTCTACGACCTGCGCCGCGATCGGAAGACGCGCTGGGACGGCGTTTCCAGCGCGCAGGCCCAGGCGAGCCTCCGCGCCATGAAGGCGGGGGACGAGGGGGTCGTCTACCCTTCCGGGGAGAAGGCCGCGGTGGGGCTGGCGCGCGTGGCCCGGGGCCCCTATCCCGATCCCGGAGACCCCGACGGAAGGCGCGTCGCCGTGGATCTCGCCGCCGTGGCGCCGCTAACGGCCGGGCAGGGCAAGGCGGTGCGCAAGCTGGGCGGGGCGCGACCGTAGGCCGCCGGCGGGCGCCTTCACTCCGAGAACAGGTCGTGCACGTCGACCTTGGTGGCCCCGGCCTCGCCCGGGGCCAGGGGCACGGGCTCGGTCCCCTCCAGGTAGGG
>DAIEMM010000307.1 GCA_027349605.1 Anaeromyxobacteraceae bacterium | reverse complement strand
GCGCCGGTCGCGCGCCCGGGCGCGGCTCGAGGGGTTCCTCCACGAGGCCGGAGGGTGGCACCGGGGCGGGCCGATGGCAAGCGCCTCGAGGCGACGGCGTCTCAGGCCGGCTTCGGCGGGAGCCGCGCCTCGTAGCCCTCGTACGCCTTCACCACCTCCTGCACCAGCGGATGGCGCACCACGTCCACCTCGCTGAACGGGCAGAAGGCGATGCCCTCCACGCCCCGGAGCACCTTCTGGACCTCCATGAGCCCGCTCTGTCGCCCGCTGGGGAGATCGACCTGGGTGACGTCGCCGGTGACGACGGCCCGCGACCCGTACCCGAGCCGGGTGAGGAACATCTTCATCTGCTCGGCCGTGGTGTTCTGGGCCTCGTCGAGGATGATGAAGGAGTCGTTCAGCGTGCGGCCGCGCATGAAGGCCAGCGGGGCGACCTCGACCGTCCCGCGCTCGATGAAGGCGGAGGCCTTCTCGTAGTCGACCATGTCGAAGAGCGCGTCGTGGAGGGGGCGGAGGTAGGGGTTCACCTTCTCGGCGATGTCGCCGGGGAGGAATCCGAGCCGCTCGCCCGCCTCCACCGCCGGCCGGGTCAGGACGATCCGCTTCACCTTCCGTTCCACGAGGTGGGCCACCGCCATGGCCATGGCCAGGTAGGTCTTGCCGGTCCCGGCCGGGCCGATCCCGAAGACGATGTCGTGCTCGCGGATGGCCTGGACGTAGCGGCGCTGCCCCAGGTTCTTGGGGGTGATGATGCGGTGGCGGGCGGTGACGTAGATGGTGTCGCCGAAGACCTCGCGCGGGGACTGCCCCTGCGCCACCAGCTTGGCGGCCTGGTCCACGTCCTCCAGGTAGAGCGGGTATCCGTGCTCGACCAGATCGTAGAGCTCCCGCACGACCCGCTCCGCCAGCGCACGCGCCGCCGGGTCGCCGCCGGCGATGACGATCTGGTTCCCCCGGGAGCCGAGCTGCACGCCGGTGCGCCGCTCCACCAGCTTGAGGTGTTCCTGGTGGGCGCCGCAGAGCATTCGCAGCTTGTCGGTGTCGGGGAACTCGACCCGGACGGAACTCGACGACTCGGACTCCTGGGACAATCGTCCTCCCGGGGCGGGCACGCCACTCATTCCACGGGTGGCGCGAGGAGGTAGCCGTTCCCCTGGCGCCGGTACGCGTAGGCCTGGGTCCATGGGTAGCGGAGGTCGCGCGGGCGCGCCAGCCCCGTCTCGACGAGCGCCTCCAGGCTGGCGGGATAGGCCCCGTTCTCGACGCGGTAGACCTCCAGCGCCGCCCGCAGCCGTTCGACCTGGTAGCGGGAGACGAAGCGCTCGGCCCGGTTGTCGTCGACGGGGCGCAGAGGCGACCGGCCCTGCGCTCCCCCGGCGGTGACGACGAGCACCAACGCCGCCAGGGCCAGCGCGATGGCCACCGTGGCGAGCACCCCTGCGGTCCCGCGGCGCACCCGGTCCTGCCAGCTCCGCGCGTAGGCGCCCACCTCGGCCGCCGCCGACCGGTGCGACGGCGGGACCGCCCGCAGGACGCCGAGGTTCACCAGGTTGAAGAGGTCCTTGGAGGCCTCGAACTCCCCCAGCCGGGAGCGGTCTGCGATGCGATCCACCGTCTCGCCGGGCACGGCCAGCTCGTAGACCCGCCACTCGTTCCTGCCCAGCGCCGCCGACTCGCCGTCGCGGGCGCCCCGCCCCTCGACGCGGGCCATGGCGGGGTCGAGCTCCTTCAGGCGCTCGAAGGTCATGGACGAGGAGGTGATCTTCCGCCGGACGAGGGGCCACTCGTCGATGATCCGGTAGCCCTCCATGAGCACCGACTCGCAGCGCAGCGGCGAGACGGTCTCGCGGTCGAAGGTCACCTCGCGGGGCTCGAAGGCGTAGGTGCCGGACTTCCAGTCGAACAGCTTGTAGAGGGTCTGGGTCGTCTGCAGCGCGGTCATCTCGCGCAGCTGGTCCTTCGTCACCATCCCGAGCTCGACGACGATGTCTCCCAGCCGGCGCAGGGTGCGCCCCTGCACCCCGAGCGCCTCCTCGAGCTGCTCCGTGGTGATCAGGTCGGCGCGGACGAGCAGGCTCCCCAGCTTGTCCCGGGCCTTGCGGCCGGCGTACTCGGCGCTCACCACCGAGCCGTGCCACATCACCACGTGGATCTCGTCGGCTCGCGCCTTGAGGTGAAGCACCCCGCTCTTCGACTGCTGGCCGATGAGCTGGAGGATCTCCGCGATCCCGAAATCCTTGAGGGTGCCGGTGAGCGCCATGATCTCAGTCCGGCCGCGTGCGGCGGAAGACGTCGCGGACCGCGATCCCGTACAGGAGCGCGAAGAGCGGGACGGCCACGGCCAGCCGGAGCGCGACGGCGTACGGGGAGTGCTGCGGAGGGGGGATCACGCCGTGCCAGAACCAGGCGAGGAACCACAGGAAGACGAGCGCGAAGAGCACCAGGAAACCGAGCACCGGACGGCCCCCCACCACGTGTCCGGCTCCCCCGCCGAGGATCGCCAGGGCCCGCTCGACCCAGCGCCGAACCCGGGCGTGGCGCCTGACCTGCGCGTCCTTGCGATCGCGATCGCGCGGGTCCACCGCGTTCCTGCGGAAGTAGACGTTCACGCACTGGCCGCAGCTGGCGGTCGCGGCCGGGTCGCAGCGGCGGCAGGCGGGCCGGCCGCACCGGTCGCAGGGAGCCGCGGGGACGAGCCGGGCCGTGAGCAACCCGAGCGCCCAGAGAGAGGCGACGAGCACGAGGGGCAGCACCGGCCAGCCCCAGCGCGCGAGCGGTCCCGCCACCCGCCGGAGCGCCGCCGCGCCGACGGCGCGGGGAACGGCGTCCCGGGCGGCGAACGCGGCCAGGTGGTCGGCGGAAGGGAGCGCGTCCACCAGCCAGGCGTTGGCGCGGAAGTCGTCGTCCGATCCGTACCGGGCCAGGTAGGCGGCGTCGGCCTGCTGGGCCTTGCGCCGGGCCTCGGAGCTCTGCCCCACGGCGGCGAGCCGGAGGTAGAGCTTGGAGAGGTCGTACTGTGCCGCGGCCATCGTGGAGAGGTCGCGGGCCCGGTCGACGGCGGCCAGGTAGGCGGCCTTGGCTGCCTCGAGGTCTCCCTCCAGGAAGTGGACGTTTCCCAGGTTGACCTGGGCCGCCGCCGAACGGGGATCGGCGGCGAGCGCCGCGTCGTACCACCGGCGGGCTGCCACGAGGTCCCCCTGCCGCTTGTACCAGCGCCCGATGGCGAGCAGCGCGGGCGCCGGGAACGGCTCGCGCGCCGAGCGCGCCTCCATCTCCGCCACGAATTCGGGCGTGGGCCATCCCGACTCGATCTCGTGCACGTCGTCGGCCAGGGTCCCCTGCCAGGCCGTGACCGTCGCGGCGTGCCCGGCCAGCCAGGGGATGGCGACGAGCGCGAGGAGGGA
>DAIEMM010000192.1 GCA_027349605.1 Anaeromyxobacteraceae bacterium | reverse complement strand
GGGGGACGCTGCACTTCCTCTGGGGCGGCCGTCACTGGTGGGAGCGGGGGCAACCGGGGAGGAGCCTGCTCTTCGAAGGGCTTCCCCCCGAGCTCGTGGACATGGCGCCCCAGGGGTACCTCGGGCGCAGCTTCTCCGCGCGGCACGGCGAGGCGCTGCGTCTTCCACGCCGCATCGACGACTGGACCGACGACCACCGCCTGATCGCCATCGCGCGGCGAGGCGAGGACTGCGTGGGCGACCTCGTCGTCGGCGACGAGTCGCTGGAGAGGCTCCTGGCGCAGGAGAGGGCCGCGGTCAGCACCGACCGGTACCCCGACCTGGCCAGCCTTTCCGCCTCCGGCGACGCCGGTTCCTCGGCGGGCGGGGAGCGGCCGAAGTTCGGCGCCTTCCGGGACGGCAGGCACTTCCTGGTGAAGTTCGCGTCGAACGACCCGGGACCGGGCGCCCGGCGCTGGCGCGACCTCCTCTGGTGCGAGTGGCGGGCGCTCGAGACCGTCCGTGCCGCCGGAGTGCCCGCGGCCACGGCCCGCTGCATCGACGTGGCCGGCGAGCGCTTCCTCGAGACGGAGCGCTTCGACCGCGTCGGCCCGCGAGGACGGCGAGGCCTGCTGTCCCTGCTCGCGCTGGCCAACGAGAGGCTGGGGCACGTCGACTCGTGGACCTCGGCGGCAGGGGCTCTTGGGAGGTCGCCCTTCTCGCTTCTGGCCGCCGACACCCGGAACCTCCGCTGGCTGGACGCGTTCGGGCAGCTCGTCGGCAACACCGACCGTCACTTCGGCAACGTGTCGTTCCTGGTGGACGAGCACGGCCGGCTCCGGCTCGCGCCGGCCTACGACATGCTGCCCATGATCCTGGCTCCGGCCGGAGACGGGTTGCCCCGCCGCACGCCGATTCCGGATCCTCCCGGAGGAGGCACCTTCGACGTCTGGCCGGATGCGGCCCGTTGGGCCACGAGCTACTGGCGGGAGGTGGAGGCCAACGTGGACCTCGAGCAGGATGTCCGGGACTTCGCGCGGGAGGCGGGGAGCGCGATCTCCGTGCTGGCCGGACGAATCGCCCCCGGCCGGCCGTCGTGACCGCTACGCCCGTCCCGGCGGCACCGGGAACGACGGAGGCTGCCTTCCGTCCTGGTCGAAGGCGTCCTGCCGGCGGGCGGCCGCCTGCTCGCCGGCCAGCGTCGCCGCGGCCGCAGCGGCGCCGGGAACCACCATCGAGGTGTCGGGCGCCGGCGTCCTGTAGCTGGGAACGAGGTCCCGCATTGCCCGCAGCAGGGCCTGCGGCTCCCCGGCGTCGGCCAGCTTGCGAAGCTCGAGCAGCCTCTCCCGGAGGTCCGAGGGCGGCGGCGGGCTCTCCGCCACCAGGATGCGGTTGTGGGCCCGCTGGGTCTTCTCCTCCTCCTCGGTCATGAGCTCCTCGTGGAGCTTCTCGCCGGGACGGAGGCCCGTGAAGACGATGGGGATCTCGAGGTTCGGCACGAACCCGGCCATGGTGATGAGGTGGTGCGCCAGGTCGGCGATGCGGACCGGCTCGCCCATCTCCAGGATGCACAGGTCGCCGTAGTCGTTGAGGCCCGAGACCAGCACGAGCCCCACCGCCTCGGGGATGGTCATGAAGTAGCGCGTGCACTCCGGGTGCGTCACCGTGACCGGGCCGCCCCGCTCGATCTGCTGCTTGAAGATGGGGATCACGCTGCCGGCCGAGCCCAGCACGTTGCCGAAGCGCACCGCGGTCATGCGGGTCCTGCTGCGGTGCCCCAGGTCGCGGACCACCATCTCGGCGATGCGCTTCGTCGCGCCCATGACCGAGCTGGGGCGGACCGCCTTGTCGGTGGAGATGAGCACGAGCCGCTCCGCCCCCACCGCGTCGGCCATGCGCGCCACGTTCTGCGTCCCGAAGACGTTGTTCTTCACCGCCTCCTCGGGAGCGTCCTCCATGAGCGGCACGTGCTTGTGCGCCGCGGCGTGGAAGACGATCTCCGGGCGGTAGCGCTTGCCGAGCCGCATGAGCCGGTCGGGCTCGCGGATGTCGGCCACCTCGGCGCGCACGACGAGGTCGGGGTACTCGGCCTGGAGCTGCCGGGCGTTCAGGTAGAGGTTGTTCTCGTCCACGTCCACCAGGACGACCTTGGCGCACTCGTGCGCCGCCACCTGACGGGCGATCTCGCTCCCGATGGAGCCTGCACCGCCGGTGATCAGGATGCGCCGCCCGCGGATCTTGGTGCGCAGCTCGGCCTGGTCGAAGCCCACCTGAACCCGCGGCAGCAGGTCCTCCGGGGAGAGGTCGTGCAGCATGGCGGCGTTCAGCTTCTCGTCCATCTGCGTGAAGGAGGCCGGGATGATCTTGAAGCGCGCCTTCGAGCCGGAGCAGAGGGCGAGCATCTGGCGCAGCCGCTCGGCGGGGAGCTCCATGATGGCGACCATCACCAGCGAGACGTCGTGCTTGCGGATGAGCTCGGGGAGGTCGTCGATGGTGCCCATGACCGGCTTGCCGCCCAGCGTGGTGCCCTGCTTGCGCGGCGAGTCGTCCACGAAGCCCACCACCCGGAGCTTCTTCTCCGGGGAACGGCGGACGTCGCGGAGCAGGAGATCGCCCGCGCTGCCGGCGCCGACGATGACGGCCTTCTGCCGGCCGTCGTCGAGCCGCTCGCCGAGGAAGCTCGCGGTGAAGCGCGGCGAGTAGCGGATGGCGGCGAGCAGGCTGCTCGTGAGGAGGAGCTCGAGGATGACGATGGAGACCGGCAGGCCGTGGCCGTGGACGCCGTACCAGGCCACCGCGAAGAGGACCGTGCCGCCGACGGTGGCGACGCCGAGCCGCACCGCCTCCTCGAGGCCGGAGAGGAAGAAGGACCAGCGGTGCATCTTCATGAGCCAGAGGACGAGGAGGCGGCTCGCGACCAGCACCGGGAGCGCCGCACGGATGTCCGGCAGCCAGCTCGCCGGGGGCGTTCCCTCGAAGCGGACGACCGCCGCCACCATGTACGCGAACGCCGTGGCCAGCGCGTCGAGCGCCATCAGCGCGGAGAACCGGCCTGTGGACCTGCCTTCTACCTGTCGCATCGTTTGAGGTTTCCTCCCCGTGACGAGCGCCTATCTTACCCAACCCCTCGACGGCCGGCACCAAATCCCCGTTGCCCAGGAGACGGCCGAACCGGTGAAATGTGACATGGGCACGAACACCTGGGGCCATCTCCGGTTGCGTCCCTGGTTCCGGAAGCGTGGCGCGCGCTTCCGCCCCCCCACTAAGGAGCAGTCCCGCACATCCACCTACCCCAGGCCGGCGCGGCGCTCCATGCGGCCCACCGCGATCCGGCCCGCGACAAAGAGCACGACCGGGACGGTCAGGAGCGCGATCCTCGCTCCATCGGAGGCCCGCGGCCACGCAGCGGCACATCCCGAGACGACCGCCATCCCCACCGAGGCTGCCAGCAGGACCACGCGGTGGCTCGCTCCCAGCACCACTGGTCGCTGGTACAGGTGGGTTCGATGCGGCGTGTACCACTTCTCGCCTGCCGCCACGCGCCGGAGCAGGGTCGTCGTCGCGTCCAGGACGAAGAGGGATATGGCCAGCACCACCGGCTCGAGCGGGACCGGCCGGGCCTCGGGGAAGAGCGGGAGCACCCCGAGGAGGAAGCCGATGGCCGTCGAGCCCACGTCCCCCATGAAGATGGACGACGGGGGAAGGTTGAACAGGAGGAACCCGGCGCTCGACCCGGCCAGCGCGATGAGAAGCAACCCGGACGACGTGGCGCCGGCTGCCGCTGCGACCGAGGCGAGGCCGAGCGCGGCGAGGAGGGCCTGGACGCCGGCGAGCCCGTCGATGCCGTCCATGAAGT
>DAIEMM010000046.1 GCA_027349605.1 Anaeromyxobacteraceae bacterium | reverse complement strand
CCCCTGCACTGACCGCCTGCGCCCTTGTCCGGAATGCCTCGAACATGGCGCCCTCGGGATGGCTAGTGGGGGATCATCCACTGGAAGAAGTTGTGCTGGAGGTAGACCAGGACGCCGACGAGGCTGGCCAGCACGAGGCTGTGCCAGAACACGTAGCGGAGGATCTCGCCCTCCTTGCCGTGCTCGCCGGTGGCCACCGCGGCCACCACGATGGACTGGGCGTCGATCATCTTGCCCATGACGCCGCCCGAGCTGTTGGAGGCGGCCGCCAGGATGGGAGACATGCCGAGCTTCTCGGCCGACACCACCTGGAGGTTGCCGAAGAGCACGTTGGAGGAGGTGTCCGAACCCGTCAGCGCCACGCCCAGCCAGCCGAGCAAGGGGGAGAAGAACGGGAAGAGCGCACCGGTCGAGGCGAGGGCGAGACCCATCGTCGAGTCGGAACCCGAGAACCTGGTCACGAAGCCGAGCGCCAGCATCGCGGCGATGGTCATGAGGGAGAAGCGTATGCGGTGGAGGGTGCCTAGGTAGGTCTTGACCAGATCGCCCACGCCCAGCTTGAGCCAGAAGCCCGAGATGAGGCCGGCGATGAGAAGGCCGGTGCCGGTGGCCGAGAGCAGGTTGAAGGTGTACACGGCGGCCTCGAGCGTCGGCTTCTTCGTCACCGGCGGGACCCTCTGCACCAGGTTGTGCAGGCCGGTCATCTGGAAGGACGGCGCGAAGATGCCGTTCAGCCAGGTCTTCACCGAGGGGAGGCCCCAGAGGAAGACCAGCACGGTGAGGACGATCCAGGGCATCCAGGCCAGGAAGGCCTCGCCGGGGGAGTGCTTCTTGACGACGGCGTGCGCGGTGTCCCGCTCCTCCGCGAAGCGCCAGATCTTCTTGGGCTGCCAGAACTTGAGGAGGACGTAGAGGGCGCCGATGGAGACGATGGCGGCGACGATGTCCACCAGGGACGGACCGAAGAAGTTGGAGACCACGAACTGGGGAATGGCGAAGAAGAGCCCGGCGACCAGGCAGGCCGGCCAGACCTCGATCATGCCCTTGAACCCGGCCATGGCCCACACCAGCCAGAACGGCACGATGACCGAGAAGAACGGCAGCTGGCGCCCGACCATGGAGGAGAGCGTCATCTCGTTCAGCCCGGTCACCTTGGCGAGCGTGATGATGGGGGTGCCGAGCGCGCCGTACGCCACCGGGGCCGTGTTGCCGATGAGCGCGAGTCCGGCGGCCGCGAGCGGCTTGAAGCCCATGCCTATGAGCATGGCGGCGGAGATGGCCACCGGGGTGCCGAAGCCGGCCGCGCCCTCGATGAAGGCGCCGAAGGAGAAGCCGATGAGAAGCACCTGGATGCGCCGGTCGGCGGCGATGCCCGCGATGGTGTCCTTCACCACCTCGAACTTCCCGGTCTTGACGGTGATGTCGTAGACGAAGATGGCGTTCAGGATGATCCAGCCGATGGGGAGCAACCCGAAGAGGGCGCCGTTCACGGCCGACAGGGTGGCCATGCCCGCCGGCATCCCGTAGACCACGACCGCGACCAGCCAGGCCGAGGCGAGGCCGAGGACGGCGGCCCAGTGGGCCTTCACGTGGAAGAACGCCAGCGCACCGAGCAGCAGGATGACGGGGATGGCCGCCACCAGCGCCGAGATGAGGATGCTGTTCGCTACGGGTGAGTAGACCTGGGTCCAGACCATGGGTTGCTCCTCCGGGAGGCTTTCGCCTGGGGCGAGGATTCGGGACGAGGGTGTGCCACAGGCCGGTCGGGGGCCGGCGGACTTCCTGGGTGATCGGTCGCCCGGGGAGGGTGATCGGCGCGAATCGGCGGACGACCGGCGCTAGGGAATCCCCAGCCGTTCCCGGATCTCCGGGAGGAGGCGGCGGCTCACCGGGATGTCCCTCCCCGATCGGGTACGGAGCGTCGCCGTGCCCTCGTCGAGGCGGACCTCCTCGATGCGGTCCAGGCGCACCAGGAACTGCTTGTGGCACCGGACCAGCCCGGCGCGCTCCTCGAGGACCCTGAGCGTCAGCTCGGTGAAGTACTCCCCCCTGGGGCAGACCACGTAGACGCCGGCCTCGCTGGAGCGTGCGAACTCGATCTCCGCTGCGTCGACGAGCTTGATGGCGCGCCCCGCCAGGCAGGGGATGCGCTGGATGCTCGTGCGCATCTGCGCGGCGACACCCGGATCGGCCGGGGCGAGCCGGAGGCGCTCCACGGTCCGGTGGAGCCGCTCGAGCGAGACGGGCTTGAGGAGGTAGTCGACCGCGTTCTCCTCGAAGGCCCGGAGCGCGTGCTCGTCGTGGGCGGTGACGAAGACCACCCGGGGCATCTCCGTGTCGTCGATCATCGACAGCAGCTCGAAGCCGGAGATGGCCGGCATCTGGATGTCGAGGAAGAGCACGTCGGGGCGCTCGGCGCGGATCGCCTGCAGGGCGCTCACGGCGTCGGCGCAGGTGCCGAGGACGGTGAACGCGCCGGTCTGGCGGAGCAGCGACCCGAGCTCCTCCCGGGCGTGCATCTCGTCGTCCACGATGAGCGCGCGCATCATGCGGGAAGGGTCCCCTCGGAGGGCAGGCGGAGCGTCACGCGCGTGAGCTCGTGAGGGGTGCACGCCACGGAGAGTCCATAGTCCTTGCCGTACAGGTTCTTCACCCGCTTGTCGACGATCTGCATGCCCAGTCCGGCCCCGTCGGTCGGAGCGATCCAGGAACCGGCGTTGTCCTCCACCTCCACCACCACGGCGCCGTCCAGCCGCCGCGCCCGGATGGAGACGCGACCCTCCCCGAGCATGCCGGAGAGCCCGTGCTTGAAGGCGTTCTCGACGAGTGGCTGGAGGGTGAAGGTGGGCATGGTGAGCCGCACCAGCGCCGGGTCGACGACGGTCTCGACCACGATCCGCCCCTCGAAGCGGGCCTTCTCGATTTCCAGGTATGCCCCCACGTGCTCCAGCTCCTCGGCCAGCGTGGAGACGTCGCTCGACCGCTTGAGGTTCTTCCGGAAGAAGTTGGAGAGGTGGATGAGCAGCTCGCGGGAGCGATCCGCGT
>DAIEMM010000150.1 GCA_027349605.1 Anaeromyxobacteraceae bacterium | reverse complement strand
TCTTCCACGACAACGCCGGCGTCATCGAGGCCACCGACCGCCACCACCTCGTCTACAAGGTGGAGACCCACAACAGCCCATCGGCGCTCGACCCCTACGGCGGCGCCATCACCGGCATCGTGGGCGTGAACCGCGACCCCTTCGGCACGGGGATGGGATCCGACCTCCTCTCCAACACCTGGGGGTACTGCTTCGGACCGCCCGACTGGACCGGCGAGCTGCCCCCGGGGCTGCTCCACCCGCGCCGCATCCGCGACGGCGTCCACGCGGGCGTCATCGACGGCGGCAACCAGTCGGGAATTCCCTACGCCCGCGGCTGGGAGTTCTTCGACGAGCGATTCCTGGGGAAGCCCCTCGTCTACTGCGGCACGGTGGGGCGCATGCCGGTCACGGTGGCCGGGGAGCCCGGCGAGGTGAAGCACGCCCGCCCCGGAGACCGCATCGTCATGGTGGGGGGGCGCATCGGCAAGGACGGCATCCACGGCGCGACCTTCTCGTCGGCCGAGCTGACCGAGGAGAGCCCGGTCCAGGCGGTGCAGATCGGCGACCCCATCACCCAGAAGATGATGTTCGACTTCCTGCTGGAGGCCCGCGACCGGGGGCTCTACTCGGCCATCACCGACAACGGCGCCGGCGGGCTGTCGTCGTCGGTGGGAGAGATGGCGAAGCAGCCGGGGGGAGCGCGGCTCGACCTCGCCCGGGCGCCCCTCAAGTACCAGGGGCTCGCACCCTGGGAGATCCTGGTCTCCGAGGCGCAGGAGCGCATGACGCTGGCCGTGCGGCCGGAGAAGCTGGCCGCGTTCCTCGACCTGGCCCGGCTCCGGGAGGTCGAGGCCACCGACCTGGGCGAGTTCACCGCCGAGCCGACCTTCCACGTCCGGCACGGAGATCGCACCGTGGGGCTCATCCCCATGGAGTTCCTCCACGAGGGCGACCCGGAGATGCGCATCGACGCGGAGTGGAAGGAGCCCGTCCGGGCGCCCTTCGCCGCCTCGCCCCCGCCGGGGGCCGGGGAGGGCAACGCGCTCCTCGCGGCCTTCCTCTCCCGGGACAACCTCCGCTCCGCCGAGAACCTGGAGCGCACCTACGATCACGAGGTGAAGGGGCTCACCGTGGTGAAGCCCTGGATCGGGGCCCACCGCGACGTGCCGGCCGACGCCGCGGTGCTCCAGATCGCCCACGACGGCTCCCACGTCGGCTACGCGCTCGCCGAGGCGGTCTTCCCCACCTACAGCGACGAGGACGCCCACGCCATGGCGCAGGCCGGGGTCGACCTGGCCGTCCGGCGGGTGATCGCCGCCGGGGCGCGCATCGACCGCATCGCGCTCCTCGACAACTACTGCTGGCCCGACCCGCTGCCGGGTCCGAAGAACCCGGACGCCGCCCACAAGGCGGCGCAGCTGGTGCGGGCCTCGCGCGGCCTCTCCGAGATCTGCCGCGCCTACGGGGCGCCGCTCATCTCCGGGAAGGACTCGATGAAGAACGACGCCGTGGTGGGGGGCCGGCGCATCAGCATCCCCCCCACGCTGCTCGCCTCGGCCATCGCCGTGGTCCGCGACGTTCGCCGGGCGGTGACCCTGGAGGCCGGCGGGCCGGGCGAGCTGCTCTACCTCGCCGGCGAGACCGGCGACGAGCTGGGCTGCACCGAGTACGCGGCCCACCGCGGAGCCAGCGGAGGGTCGGTCCCGCGCTGCCGGCCGGAATCCTTCCACTCCGGGTACGAACGGGTGGCCGCGGCCGTCGCCGGGGGGCTGGTCACCGCGGCCCACGCGCCGGGCCGGGGCGGCCTGGCCCGTTCCCTCTTCCTGCTCGCACGCGCCGCCGGCCTGGGGCTCGCCGTCGACCTCTCGCTCGCGCCCGCGGCGGGCGCCCCCGGCTGGGAGGCGCTGCTCTTCTCCGAGTCGGCGGGGCGCTTCCTCCTCGCGGTGACGCCGGACCGGGCCGCCGACCTGGAGGCGCACCTGGCCGGACTCCCGGTCGCTCGGATCGGCGCCTACGACGCCAGCGGTCGCCTGCGCATCTCCTCGGGGTCCAGGGTCCTCGTCGACGAGGGCGTCGATGTCCTGGCGCGCGCCTGGAAGCGGGAAGGGGGACGGCCGTGAAGCCGGTCCGCGTGCTCCTGCCGGTGGGCTTCGGCCTCAACTGCGAGGACGAGACGGCCCAGGCCTTCCGCATGGTCGGTGCCGAGGTCGACCTCGTGCACCTCACCGACCTCTTCACCCGGCGCCACCCCCGGCGCATCGCCGACTACCAGGTGCTCGCCATGGTGGGAGGCTTCTCCTACGGCGACCACGTGGCGGGTGGCCTGGTGCTCGCCACCCGCATCCGCGCCCACCTGAAGGACGACCTGGCGGCCTTCCTCGCCGGTGGCGGCCGGGTGCTGGGGATCTGCAACGGCTTCCAGACCCTCACCCGCCTGGGGCTGCTGCCCGGGCCGGAGGCGGGCGCCCCCGATTTCACGCCGCGTGCAACGCTCACCAACAACGAGCGCCTCGGCTACCGGGACGCCTGGGTGCGCGTGGCTCCCGATCCCCGCAGCCGCAGCGTGTGGACGCGGGGGCTCTCCGCGGTGGACTTGCCGTCCCGCCACGGGGAAGGCCGCTTCGTGGCCGAGTCGGACGAGGCGCTTCGCCGGCTCGACGCGAGCGGCCAGCTCCCGTTCCGCTACGTCGACGCCGCGGGCGGGATCGCCGAGGCATGGCCCGAGAACCCCAACGGCTCGGCCCTGGGAGTGGCCGGCGTCTGCGACGCGTCGGGACGGATCCTCGGGCTCATGCCCCACCCCGACGCCTTCCTCCACCCCTGGCACCACCCCGACTGGCCGCGACGCCGGCGCGAGGTCGAGGTGCGCGAGGCCGGCGGGCTGGCGATCTTCCGGGCCGGGGTCGAGGGGGAATAGTGCCCGTGCCTCCGCCTCGCGCCGGGCGGCTCTTGCTCCTCGTCCCGACCCAGAGCTACCGGGCCGAGGACTTCCTCGCCGCCGCGAGGCGGCTGGAGGTCCCGGTCCTGGTCGGCACCGACCGCTGCCACCGCATCGAGGACGCCTTCGGCCCGACCGAGGGGCTCCTGTCCATCGACTACCGGAGGCCCGAGGCGGCCGCGCAGGAGATCGCGCGCGAGGCGGCCAGGGAACCCATCTCCGGCGTGGTCCCGGTGGACGACGGAACCGCGGTCATCGCGGCGCTGGCGGCGGAGCGGCTCGGCCTGCCGCGGAACCCGCCGGCCGCGGCGCGGCGGACCGCGAACAAGCTGGCCCAGCGGCAGGCCCTCGCGGCGGCCGGACTTCCCGTGCCCTGGTTCCGGGCCTTCCCGCTGGCTCCGGGCCCGGAGGCGGCGGCCCTGGAGGTTCCCTACCCCTGCGTGCTGAAGCCGCTCGGGCTCTCGGGGAGCCGCGGCGTGATCCGGGCGGACGGCCCGGGGGCGTTCCGCATCGCCTGGCGCCGCATCGAGGCCATCCTCGCGGCCGCACGCTCCGACCGGAAGGCGCGCGAGGGGGGGGAGGGGAGCCGGCTCCTCGTCGAGTCGTTCGTGCCCGGGGCCGAGGTCGCGCTGGAAGGACTCCTGCGAGCGGGGCAGCTCGAGCTGCTGGCGCTGTTCGACAAGCCCGACCCGCTCGACGGCCCGTACTTCGAGGAGACCCTCTACGTCACCCCGTCGCGCCATCCCGCCGCGGTGAGGGACGAGATCATTCGGATCGTCGCCGCTGCGGCCCAGGCGCTCGGCCTCCGGGAGGGGCCAGTCCACGCCGAGGCCCGGCTCGGTCCGGACGGACCGGTGGTCCTCGAGGTGGCGGCCCGCACCATTGGGGGGCTCTGTGCGCGCGCGCTGCGCTTCGGGGCCGGGGCCTCGCTGGAGGAGATCGTCGTGGCCCACGCCGTGGGGCTTCCGGTCGATTCCATCCGGAGGGAGTCCCGCGCATCGGGCGTGATGATGCTCCCCATCCCGCGCCGGGGAGTGCTCCACGGCGTCTCGGGCCTGGAGGGTGCGCGGAGCGTCCCGGGCGTCGAGGACGTCGTGGTCACCGCGCCCGAGTGCCGGGAGGTGGTCCCGCTCCCGGAAGGGGACGCCTACCTGGGATTCCTCTTCGCCCGGGGGGAGACGCCGGACGCCGTCGAGTCGTCGCTCCGCGAGGCGCACCGGAGGCTCGCCTTCGACATCCGGGCGCCGCTGCCGACGGTGCGGTAGCGGCGGCGCCGTCACTCCCGGTTCTGCGGGGCCACCTGCCCCGCGCTGGGCTCCGCTCAACAGAACCAGTTCTCGGTGAGACGCGGGGTGCCGGCCGTGGAGAACGGGCGGGCGACGTGGGAATGGGCCCGGCCCGCGGCGGCGAG
>DAIEMM010000125.1 GCA_027349605.1 Anaeromyxobacteraceae bacterium | reverse complement strand
CCGACGACCTGGCGGACCTCACCCCACCGTGCCGCTCACCACCGGCACGAGCCATGCGGCATACGTTCCCGTCCCGCGGATGATCTCGATCTGGTCGTTCCAGCGGTCGGCCGCCTCCTCGAGCGACATCTTCCCGTACTCCGCCACCCCGCCCACGTACCCGTCGCGCCAGGCCTCCCAGATCCGCGCGAAGGTCTCGCGGGGCACACGCAGCGTGTCCACGGCCACGTAGTCCAGCTCCACGTCTACGACGCCGAGGGCGTGGAGGATGCCCGGCGCGCGGCGGCCGATGAGCATGTCGGTCCCGGTCGCGTCCCCGAAACGCTGCGGGACCGTGGGCCAGATCTCCGCCGGGTCGAAGCGGCCGCGGGGGAAGAAGATCATCCCGTAGTCCTCGGGGATGAGGTGGATGGTTCCGCCGGGGCGGGTGACGCGGACCAGCTCCGCGATGGCCCGGTCGGCGTGCGGGATGGCCTGCAGCACGTGGCGGCAGACCACGAGGTCGAAGGCGCCGGCCGGGATCCCGAGCTCGAAGATCGACCGGTTCTCGAAGCGGACGCGGTGGCCGAAGCGGGCCGACGACCCGCGGGCACGCTCGAGGTGCGCCTCGAGCATGTCCACCCCGAGGATCGTCGCGGAGGGGAATGCCTCGGCGAGACGCCAGGTCGCCTCGCCGGTTCCGCAGCCGGCGTCGAGGATGCGCGGGGCGTCCGGCAGGGCGTGCCGCCGCAGGATGGGAAGCTCCTGCGGCCAGACCGCCTCGGCCTGGGCCGCCAGGTTTCGCACCATCGACTCGTCGGCCATGTGCTCGGCATGCGGGTTCAGGTCGGTCGCCATTCCCGCCGTGATAGGCCATCGTCCGTGGCGCCGCAATCCGGGCTCCGCTGCCGGTGGACCTCGCGCAATCCCCTGACGCACCGCGGCGCGATCGGCGGGGCCCTCGGGATTACACTCCGCTCGACCCATGCCCGGCAGTCTCTCCTCTCCCCAGCCGACCTCGCTCCTGGTGAAGCGACGGAAGGTCATCGACCGCGCCTGGCTGGCCTACATCGAGGACGGCGTCGAGCCGGACGGGCTGTCCGCGGAGATCGTCCGATCCTGGCACCGGGCGCGGGAGTCCTTCGGCGTGGACCCCACGATCCGCCGGGCTCTGCGCTCGCTTCCCCCGGACGAGCTGGCCGATCGCCGCCGCCGCGACCCCGTCTTCCGGCTCGCCGAGCCGGTGCTCGAGGAGTTCGCAAGACGCCTCGGCTCGGTGCACCACGTCCTCGCCTACTTCGACGCAGCCGGGTGGATGCTCTCGCTGCAGGGGCATCCGGGCGTGGTCGAGGGCGTCTCCGCCATCAACTTCGCGCCCGGCGCCTGCTGGGCCGAGGAGTCGGCGGGCACGAACGGCCCGGGCACGGCCATCCGGGAGGCCCGGCCGGTCGAGGTCTTCGCCTCGGAGCACTTCGTCGAGGCCTGGCAGACCTGGTCCTGCGCCGGCGCGCCGATCTTCCGGCCCGGGGAGTCGCTGCCGGCGGGGCTCGTGGACATCACTGGGCCCTGGTAGAGCTACGACCCCCAGGCGCTGCTGCTGGCGAAGTCCATCGCACGGAACGTCGAGGCGCGTCTCGCCCACGCACGATCGGTGCGGGACGAGGTGATCCGGTTCGCCTTCCGGACCGGCCGGGGATCGTCCGCCCCCCTGCTCGCCATCGACACGGAGGGGCACATCCTCGCGGCCAACGCGTCCGCCGCGGCCCGCATCGGCCTGCCCTCCGGAAGGCTGCCGTCCGACCTGCGCGCCATCGTCGATCCGCTCTGCACCGTGGCGCCGGAGGCCGACCGGATGGTGGAGTGGCGAGACCTGCGGCTCCTCTCCCAGCCGGTCCTCCACGACGGCTGCCCTGTCGGATCGGTGCTCCGCGCCGTGACACCGTCCAGTGCCGGCGGGCGCGCCCGCACGCTCCCGCGCGCTCCCGCTCCGGTCCGCTGGAGCTTCGAGAAGATCCTCTCCGAGTCCGGCGCTCTCGAGGCGGCGCTCGAGGTCGCCCGGGTCGCCTCGCGGAACGCGCTCCCGGTCGTCCTCTCCGGAGAGTCGGGAACGGGCAAGGAGCTCTTCGCCCAGGCCATCCACGGGGCGAGCGCCCGGGCCTCGGGTCCGTTCGTGGCCGTGAACTGCGGGTCGATCCCGGCCCCGCTCCTCGAGGCCGAGCTGTTCGGCTACGAGGCCGGCGCCTTCACGGGCGGTCGAAAGGACGGGAATCCCGGGAAGTTCGAGGAGGCGAGCGGCGGCACGCTCTTCCTCGACGAGGTCGGCGAGCTCTCCCCCCAGGGGCAGACGGCGCTCCTCCGGGTCCTCCAGGAGCGCGAGATCGTCCGGCTCGGCGCCAGCGCGCCCCGGAAGGTCGACGTGCGCATCATCGCCGCGACCAACCGGGATCTGCGCACCGAGGTCGCCGCCCGCCGCTTCCGGCAGGACCTCTACTACCGGCTCGACGTGCTCTCGCTCTCGATCCCGCCCCTTCGCCAGCGGGTCGAGGACATCCCGCTCCTCGCCCAGGCCTTCCTCGAGCAGGCCGAGGCCGAGGTGGGACGCAGCGGGCTCTCGCTGTCCGACGAGGCGGTGGCGGCGCTGCAGGAATTCCCCTGGCCCGGAAACGTGCGGCAGCTGCAGAACGTCGTCCTGCGCGCAGCCGCCATGGCGGCGGGGCCGGAGATCCTGGCCTCCCACCTGCCCGTCGAGGTTTCGCGGGGAGTCGCGGAGGCCTCCCGGCGCCCGGCGCCCGCCCCGGCGCCGGAGAGCCCGGAGCGGCAGGCGCTCGCCGAGCACCTGGAGCGGAGAAGCTGGAACGTCGCCCGGGTCGCCGAGGAGTCCGGCGTGTCCCGGATGACGCTCTACCGCAGGATGCAGCGGCTCGGGCTCGCTCGGCCGCGCTCCTAGCGGAGCAGCTCCGGTCCGCCCTCGGACTCCTTCAGGGCGAGGTACTCCTCGTCGGTGAACACCCGGGAACGGGTGAGGAAGCGGACTCCCTCCCCGTTCTCGAGCGAGAACATCCCCCCGCGCCCGGGCACCACGTCGATGACGAGCTGCGTGTGGCGCCAGTACTCGAACTGCGCCGCCCCGATGAAGAAGCGGCAGCCGCCGATCTCCCCGATGCACCGGTCGGAGTCGCCGGTGATCAGGTCGCCCTCCGCGTAGCACATCGGGGAGCTGCCGTCGCAGCATCCACCCGACTGGTGGAAGATGAGCGCGCCGTGACGCTCCCGCAATCGGGCCACGATGGCGAGCGCGCCCTCCGTGGCCACGACGCGGGGAGGAGGAGTGGACATCGCGGGCGGCCCCTAGAAGAAGCCGAGCGCCTTCGGGGAGTAGGAGACGAGCAGGTTCTTCGTCTGCTGGTAGTGGGAGAGCATCATCTTGTGGTTCTCGCGCCCGATGCCCGAGCCCTTGTAGCCGCCGAAGGCGGCGTGGGCCGGGTAGAGGTGGTAGCAGTTGGTCCAGACCCGTCCGGCCTGGATGGCGCGTCCCATCCGGTAGGCCGTGTTGCCGTCTCGCGTCCAGACCCCTGCCCCGAGCCCGTAGAGCGTGTCGTTGGCGATGTGCAGGGCCTCCGCCTCGTCCTTGAACTTCGTGACCGCCAGGACCGGCCCGAAGATCTCCTCCTGGAAGACCCGCATCCTGTTGTTGCCCTGGAGGACGGTCGGCGTCACGTAGTAGCCGCTGGCCAGGTCGCCCCCGAGCACGTTCCGGCCGCCGCCGGTGAGGACCTTCGCCCCCTCCTGCTTGCCGATGTCGATGTAGGAGAGGATCTTCTCGAGCTGCTCGGTGGAGGCCTGCGCTCCGATCATGGTGTCGGTGTCGAGCGGGTTGCCCTGCTTCACCGCCTTCACGCGCGCGAGCGCCCGCTCCATGAAGCGGTCGTAGATCGACTCCTGGACGAGGGCGCGGGACGGGCAGGTGCAGACCTCGCCCTGGTTGAGCGCGAACATCGTGAAGCCCTCGAGGGCCTTGTCGAAGAAGTCGTCGTCCTTCGCCATCACGTCCTCGAAGAAGACGTTGGGCGACTTGCCGCCGAGCTCCAGGGTGACCGGGATGAGGTTCTGCGAGGCGTACTGCATGATGAGACGGCCGGTGGTGGTCTCGCCGGTGAAGGCGATCTTGGCGATGCGGCGCGAGGAGGCGAGGGGCTTGCCGGCCTCGAGCCCGAAGCCGTTCACCACGTTCACCACGCCGGGCGGGAGGAGATCTCCCACCAGCTCCATCAGCACCATGATGGAGGCCGGCGTCTGCTCGGCCGGCTTCAGGACCACGCAGTTGCCGGCGGCCAGCGCCGGAGCGAGCTTCCACACCGCCATGAGGATGGGGAAGTTCCACGGGATGATCTGTCCGACCACGCCGAGCGGCTCGTGGAAGTGGTAGGCGACGGTGTCGGCGTCGAGCTCGCCGATGGTGCCCTCCTGGGCACGGACCACCCCGGCGAAGTAGCGGAAGTGGTCGACGGCGAGCGGCAGGTCGGCGGCGAGCGTCTCGCGTACCGGCTTGCCGTTCTCCCAGCACTCAGCGACGGCCAGCTCCTCCAGGTGCGCCTCCATGCGGTCAGCGA
Organism: Anaeromyxobacteraceae bacterium; assembly: GCA_027349605.1. Classification (GTDB taxonomy): domain Bacteria; phylum Myxococcota; class Myxococcia; order Myxococcales; family Anaeromyxobacteraceae; genus CAIOAK01. The sequence continues at coordinate 2,001 of DAIEMM010000125.1, read as the reverse complement.
TGGCGAGCAGGATCCGGGAGCGCTCGGTGACGCTGGTGGCGCCCCAGGCCTCGGCGGCGGCGTGGGCGGCGTCGAGGGCGAGCTCGACGTCGGCGGCGCCCGACCGGGCCACCTCGGTGAAGGCCTTCCCGGTGCTCGGGGCGATGTTCTCGAAGTACCGGCCGTCGACCGGTGGAACCCACTTCCCCCCGATGAAGTTGTCGTAGCGGTCCTCGACGGTGACCAGGCTGCCCGGCTGCCCGGGCGGTGTGTAGCGCATGGTGGGCTCCCCCTTGTCGTGCGTGTGCGTTGCCATGGAGGCGGGTCCGGTCCGGGGACCGGAGGTGCCGCCGGGTGGATCGTGCGCCCGCCGAGGTTGGGAAAAGGTTGGTCACCGTCCGGTGGGCGCACCTCCGGGGGCCGCCGACGGTGGGAGCCTGCCGGCTGCCGCCTGCCGGCTGCCGCCTGCGGCAGGCAGGCCTGTTCCCCCGACGGCCGCAGGGCTACCCTGGGCCGAGGCCACACCCGGCACGCACCGGGCGCCCGGATGATCGGGGCCCGCCAACCCGGATCCACGTCGACCGCGGGTGACCGGGTGGATGCTCGTAGGCCCCGGAGAACGGGGAGGGGGATGGACGACGAACTGCGCAGCCGGCGGGGCGAGCTCGAGATCGCTTGGCAGGCCGGCGTCGTCGAGCACACCGGCTCCCATGCCCGCCCGGTCGTGGCCGACTCGTGGCAGCGGTCGGCGAGGACGGTCGCTCCCGAGCTCGCCGCCGCGCCAGTGGCGCCTCCCGAGGAGATCGCCCGCCGGTGGGCGGCGTCCCGGCTGGGCCGGGCGAGCAGGGCCATCCTCGACGACCTGACCGACCTGGCATCGGGCGGCGACATGATGGCGGCGATAACCGACGAGGACGTCACCATCGCCTGGCTGGCCGGCGGGCGCACGATGAGCCGGCTGGCCGAGCGCGTCCACTTCACCGTGGGGGGTCGGTGGTCCGAGGACGCGGTGGGCACCAACGCCCTGGCCGTCGCCGAGCGGACCAGACGGGCGTCGTCCGTCTTCTCCGCTGAGCACTACGCCTCCATGGTCCACGACTGGGTGTGCTACTCGGCCCCCATCCTGGACCCATCCACGGGACGATTCCTCGGCGTGATCGACCTGTCCACCGTGTGGCACCAGGCCCACCCCACCCTGCTCACCACGGTCGGCGCCCTCGCCCGGTGCGTCGAGTACGAGCTGACCGTGTCGGCACCGACCGCGCCGTCCGTGCCCCTCCTCGGTCCGCCCGCGGCCAGCGCGGTGTGGGACCCGCCGGCGGTGGACGGGGTGCTCCTGCGGACGCTGGGCACAGCCGGGGTCTGCGTCGACGGGCAGCTCGTCCCGGTCAGCCCCCGCCAGCTCGAGCTCCTGGCCGTCCTCTCCCTCCACCCGGCCGGCCTCACCCTCGACGAGCTGGCCGGCCGTGTGTACGGCGACCGGGAGGTGCGCCCGTCGACGGTGAAGGCCGAGCTCTCCCACCTGCGCCACCAGCTCGGCGGGCGCATCGGGTCCCGCCCCTACCGGATGGTGGGACCGGTGTTCGCCGACCACCACCTGGTCCTCGACGCGGTCGCCGCCGGCGACCTGGCCACCGCCGTCCAGCTCTACCGTGGCCCGATGCTGGCGGCGTCGGAGAGCCCCGACGTCGTCGCCTGGCGCCACCACGTCGACGTGGCCGTCCGCGACGCCGTGCTGCGGTCGGGCCAACCCGAACTGCTGTGGGAGCTCAGCGGCCGCTGCACCCACGACGTCGCCGTCCACGAAGCCGCCCTGGAGGCGCTGGCCGCCACCGACGGGCGGCGCAGCATCGTGGCCGGCCGGATCGCCGGGGCCACGGAGGACTGAATCCGGTCGTATCCGGGCGGGCACGTCGGTCGAGCGCGCCGTGCGGAGTCCGTTCGGTAGCTGCCAATCCGCCCGTGCGACGGGGGCTCCGACGGCCGGTGCGGCCAACGCGTGGTTAAGACCCGGGCCCCTAC
>DAIEMM010000075.1 GCA_027349605.1 Anaeromyxobacteraceae bacterium | reverse complement strand
CCTTCCCCAGCCGCGGCTCCCCCCCGCCTCCTGCTCCGGCGAAGCCGGTCATCTCGGCGCCGGGCAGGTGACCGGGGAATGACCGCCTTCCGGAATCCGGTTCCCACCGTGGACGCGGTAATCCTCGTCCCGGACGACCGGGTCGTGCTCGTCCACCGCAAGCACCCTCCCCTGGGATGGGCCATACCCGGGGGCTTCGTCGACGAGGGGGAGCCTCTCGAGGCGGCCGCCACCCGCGAGGCCGCGGAGGAGACCGGGCTCGCGGTCACGCTGCTCGAGCAGTTCCACTCCTACTCGGACCCGGCGCGCGACCCTCGCCGCCACACGATCAGCACGGTCTTCCTGGCCAGCGCCTCGGGCGAGCCCCGCGGCGGGGACGACGCGGCCGAGGCCCGCTCCTTCGCCTGGGACGCGCTCCCCTCCCCCATCGTCTTCGACCACCGGGAGATCCTGGCCGACGTGCGGCGCTACCTGCTCACCGGGGCGCGGAGGCGCCCGTGACCCCGCGAACCCCGGCGGAGCGCGCCGCGCTCCTCGGCATCGCCCGGGCCGCCATCCGCGCCAGGCTCGGCCTCGGGCCGCCGCCTTCCGTGCAGGAGACGGGCGGGCTGGAGGAACGGCGCGGCGCCTTCGTCACGCTCCACCGCGGCGGAGCGCTGCGCGGCTGCATCGGGCGGTTCGAGCCGGAGGGCTCCCTGGCCCGGACCGTGGCCGACATGGCCGTGGCGGCCGCCTTCGACGATCCCCGCTTTCCGCCCCTCGAGGCCGGGGAGCTCGACGACCTCGACCTCCACGTCTCCGCCCTCGGCCCGCGCGTCCCCCTCCCGGATCCGGCCCGGCTGCGCGTCGGCGTGCACGGTCTGGTGGTGAAGCAGGGCTGGCACCGGGGGGTGCTGCTCCCGGTGGTCGCGGTCGAGCAAGGCTGGGACGCGCCCACCTTCCTGAAGCACGTCTGCCTCAAGGCCGGCCTCCGGGCCGACGCCTGGCGAGATCCCTCCACGACCCTCGAGACCTTCGAGGCCGAGGAGTTCGGCGACCCCCGGAAAGACAACCCATGAGCGGCATCCTCCAGTCCCTCCCCACCATCGCCGTGACGGTGCTGGCCTTCGGGCTCCTCATCGTCATCCACGAGCTCGGCCACTACCTGGCCGCCCGCTGGTCGGGGATGCGGGTCGAGCGCTTCAGCGTCGGGTTCGGCCCGGTGATCTGGTCCCGCAGGCGCGGCGAGACCGAATGGGCGGTCTCGGCCATCCCGCTCGGCGGCTACGTCAAGATCGCCGGCATGGCCCCCGGCGAGGACATCGCCCAGGACGACACCCGCGCCTACTCCCGCAAGCCCGCCTGGAAGCGCTTCCTGGTGATCCTGGCCGGGCCTGCCATGAACTACCTGCTCGCCATCGTCATGGCCGTGGGGCTCATCGCCACCCTGGGGCTCCGGGAGCCCGACCAGAGCTCCGTCATCGGCGACGTCATCCCGGGTGGCGCCGCGCAGCGGGCCGGGCTCCGCACCGGCGACCGGGTGGTCTCCGCCGACGGCGCGCCCGTGGCGGACTGGAAGGAGCTCGTCCTGGCCATCCGGGCCCACCCCGGACAGGACCTGCCGCTCGGCGTCGCGCGTGCGGGGGCCGCGCCGGGTTCCGCCCCGGAGACGGTCCTGCTCCGGCCAGAGGACTCGGGAGGGATCGGCAAGGCGGGCATCGCTCCCAACCTCCGGGCCGTCCGCGCCGGCCTGCTCGACTCGGTCTCCCAGGGGTTCCGCCGCACAAACGACAAGGCGGGCGAGATCCTGGGAGGGCTGGGCCAGGTCGTGACCCGCAAGCAGAAGGCCGAGTTGCAGGGGCCGCTCGGAATCGCCCAGGAGATGACCCGCAGCGCGCGGGCGGGCGTGGCGCCCTTCCTCATGATGGTCTGGCTCATCTCGATCATGCTCGCCATCTTCAACTTCCTGCCGCTCCCGGCCCTCGACGGCGGCCGGCTCATCTTCCTGGTGTACGAGATGGCGACGCGCAGGCAGGTCAACAAGCGGGTGGAGGCGGTGATCCACACCGCCGGGTTCATCCTCCTCTTCGGCCTTCTCATCGGCGTCACGCTCTTCGGGGACCTTCCGCGCCTGTTCCGGCGGTGACCCGGGCCCCGCGTCCCCATCGTCGCCATGCCCGTCACGGTCCTCTACTTCGCCGTCGCCCGTGAGGCCGCCGGCACCGGCTCCGAGTCGCTGAGCGGCGCGCCGGCCACCGTGGAAGCCCTTCGCGCCGTCCTGGCGGAGCGCCACCCCGGGCTGGCCCGGGTGCTGCCCCGCTGCCGCCTGGCCGTGAACCAGGAGTTCGTCGGAGACGGCGACCCCGTCCCGGACGGCGCCGAGGTGGCGGTCATCCCTCCCGTGTCGGGAGGCTCGGGGCGCTTCCGGGTGGTGGATCGACCGCTCGACCTCGCCGAGGTGGTGGATGCCGTGGCCGGAACCGGACGAGGGGGCGTCGTGACCTTCCGCGGCGACGTCCGCGGGGAGAGCCACGGGAAGCGCGTCCTCCGGCTCGAGTACGAGGCCTACGTCTCCATGGCCGAGCGCAAGCTCGCCGAGATCGGGCTCGCCGTCGGCGAGGCGCACGGGGCCGTCCTCTCCATCGTCCACCGGGTGGGCGCCCTGTCCCCCGGCGATGCCGCCGTGGTCATCGCGGCCGCGGCCTCGCACCGGGGGCCGGCCTTCCGGGCCTGCGAGGCGGCCATCGAGCGGCTCAAGAGGGACGCGCCCATCTGGAAGCGCGAGGTTTACGAGGACGGCTCGGAATGGGTAGGGATGGGGCCTTGAAGCTCTGCGTGTTCGACCTGGACGGAACGCTGGTGGACTCCCGCGAGGACCTCTACCTGGCCGTGGCCCACGCCCTCTCCGAGCTCGGCCTGCCGCCCCGCACGCGCGAAGAGGTGGTGAGCTACGTGGGAGACGGCGCCGTGGCCCTGGTC
>DAIEMM010000297.1 GCA_027349605.1 Anaeromyxobacteraceae bacterium | reverse complement strand
GCGGCTCGCGGGGATCTCCGGACCCGTCGAGGTCCCGATCTCCGCCGTCTACCGGGACTACGGGTCGGAGTCGGGCACGGTGCTCCTCGACCTCCGGACCTTCGCGCGCCTCTTCGGGGAGGGCCCGCCGTCCAACGCCGCGATCTACCTCTCGCCGGGAGTGAACGCCGACGCAGCCGCCGACCGGCTGCGTGCCGCCCTTCCCGACGAGGCGGTGGTGATCCGGACCAACCGCTCCCTGCGGAGCGAGGTCCTCTCCATCTTCGAGCAGACCTTCGCCGTGACGCGGTTGCTCCAGGCGATGGGGCTCGTGGTGGCGGTGGCCGGCGTCGTGCTGACCTTGCTCACGGCGGCCCGGGAGCGGCGCGCCGAGGTGGCGCTCTACCGGGCGCTGGGTGCCACGCGGCACCAGGCGTTCCGGGTCTTCGCCGGGAAGGGGCTCGCCATCGCGGGGCTGGGCGTCGCCCTGGGCCTGCCCGGCGGCGCCGCGCTGGCTTGGGTGCTGGTTCGCCTGGTGAACCGCGACTCCTTCGGCTGGACCCTTCGGCTCGAGTGGCCGCTCGGGCTGCTGGCCCTCCAGGCACTCACCATCCTGGGCGCCGGATTCCTGGCCAGCATCTACCCGGCCGTCCGTGCCAGCGACGCCCCCGCCACGGAGCTCTCCCGCGATGCTCTCTAGGTTGGCATTCCTGGCCCTCCTCCTGGCCTCGGGTCCGGCCTGGAAGCCCGCCGCGCCCGGCCACGACTGGTCGTTCCCGGCCGATCACTGGTCCCACCCCGGCTACCGGAACGAGTGGTGGTACTTCACCGGGATCCTCTCCTCCCCCGGCGCCTCCGGCGCACCCGAGCGCCGCTTCGGATACCAGGTCACCTTCTTCCGGATCGGGATCTCGCCCTCGCCCCGGGGTGGCGGCTCGGCCTGGAGCGCCTCCGACGTCCTCATGGGACACGCGGCGTTGACCGACCTGGCGAGCGGGGAGCGGGTCTTCTCGGAGGTGATCTACCGTGCCGTCCCGCTGCTCGCGGGCTTCGGCGCGGCGCCCGACCCGCTGCTCGCCTGGTCGCGCGGGCCACCGGGGACCGAAGCCCTCTGGGAGCTCCGGCTGGAGGGGGGCGACTTCGCCATCCAGGTGACCGACAGGGCGAAGGGGTTCGCGCTGCGCCTCGAGCTGCACCCGGACCGGGGCCCGGTCCTCCAGGGCCCGGACGGGGTCTCGCGCAAGTCTTCCCGGGAGGGCTTCGCGAGCCTCTACTACAGCCTGCCGCGCCTCTCGACCGAGGGGGAACTGGAGCTGGGCGGCAAGGTGGCGCGCGTCCGGGGCCAGAGCTGGATGGACAAGGAGTTCGGGTCGAGCCAGCTCGCGCCCGACCAGGCCGGATGGGACTGGTTCGCGCTTCGCCTCGCCGACGGGCGCGACCTCATGCTCTACGTGCTGCGCGACAAGGCCGGCGGGGTCTCCTTCGGGAGCGGCACCCTGGTCGACCGCGACGGCAAGCCCCGCTGGCTCACCGGGGAGGACTTCCGCCTGCGCGCCACCGGCCGCTGGCGCAGCCCGGCCACCGGCGCGGAGTACCCATCGGGCTGGACCGTCGAGGTCCCGTCGGCCGGCCTCGTGCTCCGGGTCGATCCGGAAGTGGCCGACCAGGAGAACCGGGGAGGCTCGGCGCCGTATTACTGGGAGGGCGCGGTCCGTGTGACGGGGCGCGACGGCTCGCGAACCGGCGAGGGCTTCGTCGAGCTCACCGGTTACGGCGACGGCAACCGGCCGCCGATCTGATCGGAGCGAACCAGCGGGGCCCCGACCGCTGCGAGAGCGGCCGGAGCCTCGCCGTCCCGCGACCACGGTCCGACCGCCGTGACGACGGGCCCGGCGCGTACGCGAACGTCCGCGAGCCGCGAGGGGCGCATTTACGGACGGTGCACGCGCCGATCTTCGCACCGGTACGGGGATTCCCGTATGGCCTGGGCTGCACGGTGCACTATGGGTAGACCATCATGGAACGATACAAGGCCGGATCGCACACGTTGAGACTGGTTGCGACCAGGGAGCTGGTCGACCGGCGGCGCAGGGGTTCGCACGACTCCGTCGCCATGCTCCCGCAGACCCGGTGGGCGGTGACGGTGGACCGGGTCGCGGTGGAAGCCGTGTTCGCCTCGCGACCAGAGGCCTGGACCGCGGGGGTCGCCGAGGCCGACCGTCTCGACCACCTGGCGGTGCTGGACCCGGACGGCTGAGAGCGCCGCGTCCAGGCCGGGTCGAGGCCGTACCTCTTGGGTCCCGTCCGGGAGGCGGCACGAAGTCTGCGATGATGTACCGGTTCGCCTTCCGGGAGGACCACGGTGCACTCGTCACGTTTCGTGAAGTCGATGGTCGTCGGACTCCGCGCCGTCGAGCTGCGGGCAGGAGGGCGACGATGAACGCCTCGGAGTGCCTGCGAGCCGCGGCTCGCATCGAGTCGACGGCGAAGGAGCTCTACGCCGAGCTCGCCGTCACCTTCGCGCAGCAGCCCTTCCTGGCCGAGCTGTTCGAGCGGCTCGCCCTGGAGGAGGCGCAGCACGCCATGCGCATCCGGCTCCTCGAGCGGCACCACGGGAGGGCTCCCTGGAGCGAGGAGATGCTGGAGCGATTCCAGGTCGAGCTCGTCGGGATGCTGGAGGAGATCGAGGCGGTGCGGAAGCTGGCTCGCTCCTCCGGCGGCGCCCGGAACGTCGGCGCGCTCCTGCGGAGGCTGACGCAGATGGAGTCCCGCTTCGGGTCCATCCACGCGGAGGAGCTGGCGAAGAGCGCGGCCCCGGCGGTTCAGAAGCTGTTCGCGTCGCTCGCCCTGCAGGACGCCAAGCACTCCGAGATGATCCGGAAGGCGGCGGTCCTGTCGACGGCGTAGGGCGTCTCCTGCTCCCCAGCCATTCGGGTCCAGGTGGTTTCCCCTACCCTCGCCCCCTCGGGCCGCTGCGGCGCCTTGACGACCGCCTCTCTCGGGCGCACGGTCCGGGGGTGGAGGTCCCCTCGATGACCAACTCGACGAGCCGACGCGACTTCCCGGTGGTCTGCGTCGGGGGCTCGGCCGGTGGCCTCGATGCCTACATCCGGCTGCTGAAGCAGCTGCCGGGCGACACGGGCGCGGCGGTCGTCATCGTCAACCACGTGCGAAACACCGCCACGACGCTCCACGAGATCCTCCCCTCCCACACGCCGATGCCGGTGGAGCTCATCACCGACAGGCTGGACATCCAGCCCAACCACGTCTTCATCATCCCCTCGCAGCACGACCTGCACGTCCTGGATGGCGAGTTCCGCCTGAAGCCGGTATCGAAACCCAGGGGCTGGCCCGACGTGATCACGGTCTTCCTGAAGTCGTTGGCCAGCCACTAGGAGGGCAAGGTCGTCGCCGTCATCGTCTCCGGCTACGACGGGGACGGTGCGGAAGCGCTCTGCGGAATCCGGGAGGCCGGGGGCATCACCATCGCCCAGCGGCTCGACACGGCCAAGCAGCCCGACATGCCGGAGAGCGCCATCGCAAGCGGTTGCGTCGACCTCGTCCTCTCCCCGGAGGAGATCGCGCTGCAGATCGTGAAGATTGGCCGCGCGGACTCGGCGGTGAACTAGTGTCCCGCCCCAGGCAAAGTGCTTACTGCGAGCGCCGATCCTCTCGCTGCGGCGAGCGGCCTCGTCGGTGCGCTGCTCGACGGTGCGCTGCACCGCCTCCGCTGCTCCCTCCTCGGGCGCCCGCCTCGCATCGGTCTCGGCGCTCTCGTCACATCACCTTGCATGGGGCGGGACACTAGCGGCAGGGCTCGTCGGCCACGCAGTCGAGCGGCGCCGCCACCGGGCAGTTGCGCGCCGACGGTCCCCCGTCCACGACCGGCTCCCGCAGCGCCTGCTCGGTCATCGCCAGGATCTCGTCGACGGTGGCCTGGAGAGCCTCGGGAGGGATGCGCCCGGTGCGGCCCGTCCCGTCCACCAGCCTCCCGAGCCAGCGCTCCGCGTCCTCGAGGATGGCCTCCCCCCGCTCCCGGAAGAACGGGTGCGACCCGAAGGGCCAGTAGTTGCACGGGCTCACCGCGAGGTGGGTCCGCATCTCGGCGTCGGTGGGCTCGACCCCGGCCCAGGCGAGCACGCCCCTCCGGATCCGGGTGCTGTCCGAGCCGAGGTCGTCCACCATCTCCACGGTCATCTGCCGGGGGTGGATGCGGTAGCGCATGACCACCGGCTCGACGTTGCCCACCCTTCCCAGGCGCATCGCCGCGGCGGAGAGGGCCCAGTCGACGCCGTGGCGCAGGCTTCGGTCGAACCGCACCCCGTGGCGCGTGATGCACTCCCGGTCGAAGGTGACCGCGCCGGAGATGACCTCCGACTTGAAGAGGGTCCGGGCACGAACCGCGGCGTCGTCCGTCGCGTAGCGCCAGACCCTGCCCTCCACGGCATGCCGGTCGCACAGGGTCACGACGGCGCCTCCCACCAGCACGAGGCCGGGGTCGCGCTCGAAGGCGGACACCTGGAGCTCCATCCGCCGGGGGGTGGCCTCGTCGTCGGCGTCGAGGATGGCGAGGTAGCGCCCCGTCGCCTCCTGCAGGCCGGCGTCGAGCGCCGCGGCCTGCCCGCGGTTGCGATCGAGGCGGATCAGCCGGAAGCGCCGGTCGGATCGCGCGAACGCCTCCGCGACCCGGGAGGTCCCGTCGGTGGAGCCGTCGTCGACCACGATCACCTCCAGGTCGTCGAGCGTCTGGGCCGCCAGGGACGAGAGCGCGCTCCCGAGGTGACGGGCGGCCTGATGGGCCGCCACGACGGCGGTCACGAGAGGTCGATGCGCGGAGGTCATGGGGCGGCAAGCGGGAGCTTACCCGACAGGAGCCGCTTACGCCCCGCTTGAGCCGGGCGAGAGACGCCGGCGGCGATACACGCGGCGCGGGAGCGGAGAACGAGGAGGAACACCATGGCGAACGCCGTCGATCCGAAGCGTCTCGAGGAGTTCATGAACCATGCGGTGGCGGACCTGGGAGCCGCGGCGAGCGCCGCGCTCGTGCTCATCGGGGACCGGCTCGGTCTCTACCGGGAGCTCGCGAGGGAGCCGGCGACGCCGCTCGACCTCTCCCGGAGGACGGGAACGAACGAGCGGTACGTCCGGGAGGCGCCTTCCAGATCCTCGAGGCGATGTGGCGCGCCGAGCCGCGCATCCTCGAGAACTTCCGCACCGGCGCCGGGTTGCCCTGGACCGAGCAGGACCGCAGCCTCTTCGAGGGA
>DAIEMM010000058.1 GCA_027349605.1 Anaeromyxobacteraceae bacterium | reverse complement strand
CCCCCACCAGGGCGCGATGCCCCTCGACTGGAGGAGGACGATGACCGTGTAGGCGCCGATGCCGAAGTAGGCCGCGTGCCCCACCGAGTACTGCCCGCCGTAGCCGCCGATGAGGTTCCAGGCCTCGCCCTGGATGACGGCGAGGAAGAAGATCACCATCATCTGCAGGGCGTAGGGGCTCTCGACGAACCTCGGGAAGACCGCCAGCGCCCCCACGAAGGCGACGCCGAGGACGATGGGGAGGACGGCGAGGCCGCGGGGTCGGGGACGCGGGGGCATGGACGCTAGACCCGCGACTTGCCGAACAGGCCGGCCGGCTTGAAGAGGAGGATGAGCAGGAAGAGGACGTAGACCACGAGGTCCTTCAGGCCGGAGCTGATGTAGGCGCCGGCGAGCGACTCGGTGGCCCCGATGAGGATCCCCCCGACGGTGGCTCCCATCACGCTCCCCATGCCTCCGAGCACCACGATGACGAAGGCCTTCAGCGTGAAGGGCTGCCCCACCTGCGGGAAGATGTAGTAGGTCGGAGAGATGAGCGAGCCGGCCACCGCCGCCAGCCCGGCGCCGATGCCGGTGGCGAGCACGCTCATGCGCCTCACGTTCACGCCCATGAGCTGGGCCGCGTCGCGGTCCTGGGCGGTGGCCCGGATGGCCTGGCCGGTGTCGGTCTTGAGCAGGAACCAGTAGAGGACCGCCGTCACCACCCCGGTGATGACGAAGGAGAGCAGGAGCGGGGTGGACACCGAGATCTCCCCGAGCCGGAAGCTGCCCGAGGAGTAGCTGGTCGAGATGATCCGGTAGTCGGAGGTGAAGAGCAGCATCATCGTGTTGCTGAGGATGAGCCCGATCCCGATGGTGAGGAGGATCTGGTTCTGGGGGAGCGCGTCGAGGACCCGGTTGATGACCAGCTTCTGGAGCAGGGCCCCGAAGAGGAAGAGCAGTGGGAAGACGAAGACGATGGAGACGAACGGGTCGACGTTGCCCAGGGTGAACAGGAAGAAGGAGGCGTACATCCCCAGCATCACCAGCTCGCCGTGGGCGAAGTTGATGATGCGCATGACGCCGAAGATGATGGTGAGGCCCACGCCGATGAGGGCGTAGGCCCCGCCGATCAGGACGCCCGAGAGGAGCGACTGGAGGAAGATGGTCATCGCCGGGCGAGGCGGCGGCTACTTCCAGCCCGGGAACGGCCAGATGGGCTTGCCGCTCTGCAGGGCCTGGGGCCAGACGGTGAAGTACTTCCCGTCCTGGACCTGCTCCACCAGCATCTGGTGCTTGTTCTGGTTCTGGTACCCGTCGAAGTTCTCGAACTTCACCGGGCCGAACATGCCGCCCCAGCTGCCGGCGCGGAGCCCGGCCGCCAGCTTCTCGCGGTCCCCTCCCGCCTTGGCCGCCACCTCACCCATGATCATCATGGAGATGTAGGCGTTGGCGGCGTGGTACGTCGGCGCCTTCCCGAAGCGCTTCTGGTAGCGGTCGCCGAAGGCCTTGGCGCCCGGCCAGTTCACGTCGGGGGTCCACTGGGTGCTCGAGAAGACGGCATTGGAGATGTTCTTCTCGCTGGCGAACTTGTCGGTGGAGAAGCCGGCGCCGGCGCCCAGGAAGGCCATCGGCGTGAGCTGCAGCTCCCTCGACTGGCGCATGAGGGTGATGGCGTCGGCCACGTAGGAGACCATGAAGACCAGGTCCGGCTTCTTGTCCTTCACCTTCACCAGCGTGGATCGGTGGTCCGGGGAGCCCTTGGAGTAGGCCTCCTCGAAGACCACCTTGATCCCCTTCTTGTCGGCGTACTCCTTCGCGCTCTTCGCTCCCGAGACGCCGAAGTCGGTGTTCTCGGAGAGGATGGCGATGGTCTTCGGCTTGCCCAGGGTCGTCGCCATGTCGAGCAGGATGGCGGCGTAGTCGCCGGTCGTGGCCGAGACGCGGAAGACGTACTTGTAGCCCTGCCGCGTGATCTCCTCCTTCGAGGCCACCGGATTGACGAGCGGCATCTTGTACTGCTCGGCCTTCTTGGCGACCGCGTTGGTCACCGCCGAGGTGTACGCCCCGACCACGCCGATCACGTCGTCGCGGGTGGCGAGCTTGTCCATGGCGGAGAGGCCGACCTGCGGCTTGCCGGTGTCGTCCTCCCAGACGAGCTGGACCTTGATGCCCTTGGCGGCCAGGTCCTCCTCGGCGAGCTTGATCCCGTTGGTCAGGTTCTCCCCGATGGGGGCCTCGGGGCCGGTGATGGAGTTGATGACTCCGATCTTGACCTGCGAGACCGCGAGTGCGGGAACCGCCAGGAGCGCAGCGGCGACGAGCGAGAGGAGACGCTTCATCTTTTTCGACCTCCGGACTGGGCCGCGGGGATGCGGCGCGTCAAGGTGTGGGCCAGGCGAACCGGCCGAAATTCATAGCACGTCGCGCCGGGGAAAAAGAGAGCGCCGGGATCGTCCGTCCCCGGCGCTCGATGATGCGCAGCGTCAAGCTGGTGCGACGGCGCCGCTAGAACACCAGCTGCGAGTTGAGGGAGAACTGGCCCTGGTTGAAGGAGTTTCCCGTGTAGAAGAAGCTCGTGGACCTCGCGTACTCGGCGGAGAAGCGCCAGTTCTTGCCGGCGTAGCCGATCAGGCCCGCCGCCCAGGTGAAGTTCTGGACGCGGGTGACGGTCCGGGTGGCGGCCGTGGCGTCGAAGAGGGTTCCTGCGTAGGCGTCGAACGGACTCTGGGTCCCGCCCCAGCCGCCGTA
>DAIEMM010000018.1 GCA_027349605.1 Anaeromyxobacteraceae bacterium | reverse complement strand
GGTCACGAATAGCTCCGCGACCCTTCCCAGCTCCACCCCGGTGGTCGCGACCACCGGCAATCCCTCCAGATCGGCCCAGAAGTGGCGCCCCTCGCCGGGGTCCCCCATCTCCTCGCGCCTACCCCAGACCTCCATGCCCCGCAGGGCCTCGGCCTCCGTCCGGCCCTCCACGCCGTCGAGGCGCAGCCACCAGATCCGCCCCTGCGGACCGGCGGAGAGGACCTTTCGCTCGGTCTCCGCCGCACCGGCCTTGCGGAGCGACACGCTGGACATCCGCGCCAGCGCCCCCTCGGTTCCGGCGACTCCCACCTTGCCGTCGAGGCCGACGGCCCGGACCACCGTGCCGAGCCGGACCCAGGCCATCAGTCGAGAATGTCGACCACGGCCCGGCGTCCCTCCCGCCGGGCGGCCGCCTCGACCACCGTACGGATGGCCTTGGCCGTCTTGCCGCCCCGGCCGATGACCCGGCCCAGATCGGAGGGATCGACGGTCAGCTCGAGGACCACGGCTCGCTCGCGCTCGATGGCGTCGACCCGGACCGCTTCCTGCCGCTCGACCAGTTCCCTCGTCAGCCAGAGAAGCAGGTCGCGCATGAATCCTGCGTGGGGCTAGGCCTTGGCCGGAGCCGCAGCCCTCGCCAGCTTGATCAGCTTGGCGACGGTCGGGCTCGGCTTGGCCCCGGACTTCAGCCAGAAATCGACACGGTCCACCTTCAGCTGCAGGCGGATCGGGGTCACGGTCGGGTCGTACTGGCCGACGTCCTCCAGGTAACGGCCATCGCGCGGCTTGCGCGAGTCGGTGGCCACCACGTGGTAGAACGGCGCCTTGTGCGTTCCCGCCCTGGAAAGGCGAAGGACAACCGCCATCGGATACTCCTCCTTCCGGGCTACTCGCCCTTGGCCTACTTGGCCTTGGCCTTCGGCGCCTTCTCGGCGACGGGGGCCTTCTTGTCGGACTTCTTCTCGGCCTTCTCGGCCTTCACGGGCTTGCCGGCCTTTGCCTCGCCGGCGTCACCCTTCCCCTCGGCGGCCGCGGCGCGGTCGACGAGCTCGATGATCGACATGTCGGCGTTGTCGCCGTGGCGCTTGCCCTTGTGGATGATGCGGCTGTAGCCGCCGGCGCGCGTGGCGTACCGCTCGGCGATGGGCCCGAAGAGCTTGTCGATCACCTCGCCGTCCCGGATGTCGCGGAACGCGATCCGGCGGGCGTGGCTGGTGCCCTTCTTTCCCAGCGTGATGATCTTGTCGGCGATGCGCTTCAGCTCCTTCGCCTTGGGCGTGGTGGTCACGATGCGCTCGTGGCGCAGGAGCGACGTCACCTGGTTGCGGAACATCGCAATCCGGTGCTCGGTGGTTCGGTCGAGCCGGCGGCCGGCTACGCGGTGCTTCATCGCGGAATCTCCCTCGGAGAGTTCGTTGGACGCCTAGGCCTTGGGGGCCACGGGCGCGGACTTGGGGGGCCAGTTCTCGAGCTTCATCCCGAGCGAGAGCCCCATCTCGGCGAGGATCTCCTTGATCTCCTTCAGCGACTTCCGGCCGAAGTTCTTGGTCTTCAGCATCTCCGCCTCGGTCCTCTGCACCAGGTCGCCGATGGACTTGATGTTGGCGTTCTGGAGGCAGTTGGCGCTGCGGACGGAGAGCTCGAGCTCGTCGACCGAGCGGAACAGGTTCTCGTTGAGCACCTGCTCCGGGACGGCCGCGATCTCGATGGCCGGCTCCTCGGTCTCGTCGAAGTTGATGAAGATCGACAGCTGCTCCTTGAGGATCTTGGCGGCGAAGGCCACCGCGTCGGCGGGGGCCACCGAGCCGTCCGTCCACACCTCGAGGGTGAGCTTGTCGAAGTCGGTCTGCTGCCCGACGCGGGCGTTGGTGACCTGGTAGTTCACCTTGCGGATGGGGCTGAAGAGGGCGTCGATGGGGATGGTGCCGATGGGCTGCCCGGGCACCTTGTTCCGCTCCGCCGGGACGTACCCGCGGCCGCGGCGCGCGGTCATCTCCATGCGTACCCGCCCGCCCTCGCTGAGGGTGAGGACGTGGTGGCCCGGATTCAGGATCTCCACCTGGCCGTCGGCGACGATGTCGCCGGCCTTGATCTCCCGCGGCCCCTCCGCCTCGATGCGGATGGTCTTCTGCTCGTTGGAGTGGATCTGGAGGAGGACTTCCTTCAGGTTGAGGATGATGTCGGTGACGTCCTCGGCCACCTCGGGGATGGCCATGAACTCGTGCTCGACCCCCTCGATCTTCACCGAGGTGATGCCGGCGCCCTGCAGGCTGGAGAGCAGCACGCGCCGCAGCGAGTTTCCGAGGGTGATCCCGAACCCGCGCTCCAGGGGCTCGGCGACGAACTTCCCGTAGGTGTTGGTGAGGGACTCCTGGTCGACCACCAGCCCGCGGGGCTTGATGAGGTCGCGCCAGTTCTTCGTGACGATGGCGTCTGCCATGGGCTTTCTCCTTTGGCCGCCGCCCCCTCCCTTCCCTCCGCAGCCCGGCGGGGTCAGGGCGCCGTGGGGCGCGCGACGCTTCGTGTTGACGGTCGACGACGTCGGACGCGGCCGGCAGGCCGCGCCCGGCGAATCACTTCGAGTAGAGCTCGACGATCAGCTGTTCCTGGATCGGCATGGTGATGTCCTCGCGGGACGGGGCGGTCCGGACCGTGCCCTTGAACCCCGCCTTGTCCAGCTCCAGCCAGCCGGGAACTCCGCGCCGGTCCACCGCCTCGATGGCCTCGATGATGCGGGCCACCTTCTTGCTGCGGTCGCGGACGTCGACGACGTCCCCGGCGCGCAACTCGTAGGAGGGGATGGTGACCTTTCGGCCGTTGACGCGGAAGTGGCCGTGCTGCACCAGCTGCCGCGCCTCGTTGCGGCTGTCGGCGAAGCCGAGCCGGAACACCGCGTTGTCGAGCCGGAGCTCCAGCCCGCGCAGCAGGTTGTCACCGGTGCGGCCCTTCGCAGCGGCGGCGCCCGCGAAGGCGTGCCGGAAACCCGACTCGAGGAGGCCGTACATGCGCTTGACCTTCTGCTTCTCGCGCAGCTGGACTCCGTACTCGCTGAACTTGATTCGACCCTGGCCGTGCTGTCCGGGCGGGTACGGACGGCGCTCGATGGCGCACTTGTCCGTGTAGCAGCGGTCGCCCTTCAGGTACATCTTGAGATTCTCGCGGCGGCAGAGCCGGCAGACGCTTTCGGTGTAACGAGCCACTGTGTTCGTCTCCTGTCCGTCTCAGACGCGCCGGCGCTTGGGGGGCCGGGTGCCGTTGTGCGGGATGGGCGTGACGTCCTTGATGAGCGAGATCTTCAGGCCTGCCGAGGCGATGGCCCGGAGTGCCGACTCGCGGCCCGCGCCCGGGCCCTTCACCATGACCACCACCGCCTTGAGGCCGTGCTCCATGGCCTTGGCGGCGGCGTCGCCCGCCGCCACCTGGGCGGCGAACGGCGTGGACTTGCGCGAGCCCTTGAAGCCGCGGGCGCCCGCCGACGACCACGACAGCACGTTCCCGGTGGGGTCGGTGGTGGTGATCATCGTGTTGTTGAAGGTGGAGTTGATGTGCACGATCCCGTTGGCCACGTTCTTCTTGACCCGCTTCTTCCCCTTCTTCGGGGTCACGGGGGACGCGGTCACCGGCTCGATGCCGGTCAGGTTGGGGACGGCCGGAACCGTCTCCTCGGCCTTGGCGGGAGCCGCCTCGGCCTTCTTCACCGGCTTCTCGGCCTTCTCGGCCTGCTTCTCGTCAGCCACGCTGCCTCTCCATTCTCTTCGATTTCACGCCGAGTGCACTAGCGGGGGGCCGGTGCGGCGGCTGCCTTGCGCACGAGGCCACGCTTCGGGCCCTTGCGCGTGCGGGCGTTGGTGTGGGTGCGCTGGCCCCGGACCGGAAGCCCCTTGCGGTGGCGAAGGCCGCGGTAGCAGCCCAGGTCCATGAGGCGCTTGATGTTCATGGAGGTCTCACGGCGCAGGTCGCCCTCGACCTGCGTGATGGCCTCGATGGCCTCGCGGATGTGGCGGACCTGGTCGTCGTCGAGGTCCTTCGTCCGCGTGACCGGATCGATGCCCGCCTTGGCGAGGATCTTCTTCGCGGTGGCCTTACCGACCCCGTAGATGTACTGGAGCGAGATCTCGACGCGCTTTTCTGCGGGAAGATCGACGACGGCGATGCGAGCCATTCCTCTGTCTCCGGTTCTCCGGGTCTAGCCCTTGGCTAGCCCTGGCGCTGCTTGTGGCGGGGGTTGGCGGCGCAGATGATCCGCACGACGCCCTTGCGCTTCACGACCTTGCACTTGTCGCAGATCTTCTTCACCGACGCGCGGACCTTCATGACCTTGTCACCCGACCTGAAAAGTTCTGGTACGAGACGAAAAGCCCCGCCATGCCTGCCGGCGGGACCATCGGGGGCGATTCCCCGCCCCCTCGAGCCAACGATACTCCTGACGCACCCGGACCATGCACATCGGCCCGATGCGGAGGGCGCCCTATAACACGCGAATTTCTGGGATGCAAGCGCCGCACACCGTCGAGGCCTCCGGGTGTCATGTCCCCATCCGGGTGAGTATCTCCGGCCCCCCGTCGGTGATGGCGACGGTGTGCTCGAAGTGCGCGGAAAGGCTCCCGTCCTCGGTGACCGCGGTCCATCCGTCCTCGAGGGTCCGGATTCCGGGGAGGCCGGCGTTGAGCATCGGCTCGATCGCCAGGACCAGCCCGGGACGCAGCCAGGCTCCTGTCCCGGGCTCGCCGAAATTGGGGACCTGCGGCGGCTCGTGGAGCTTCCGGCCGATGCCGTGGCCGACGAACTCGCGCACCACGGAGAACCCGGCCGACTCGGCGCTGCGCTGCACGGCAGCCCCGATGTCGCCGACCCTCCCCCCCGCCCGGGCCGCCGCCACCCCGGCCGCGAGCGCCGCCCGGGTGGCCGCCACCAGCCGTTCGGCCTCCGGGCTCGCCCGGCCCACCAGGACGGTCTCGGCGGCGTCGCCGTGGAATCCACCCACGACGGCCCCGAAGTCCAGCCCCACCACGTCTCCGTCGCGGAGGAGACGCTTCTCGGAGGGGATCCCGTGGACGACCTCCTCGTTCACCGAGATGCAGACGCTGGCCGGATAGCCCAGGTAGCCCTTGAAGGACGGGACCGCCCCCAGTTCGCGGGTGCGCGACTCCGCGATCCGGTCGAGCTCGGAGGTGGATACTCCCGGGACGGCCGCGGCCACCAGGGTGTCGAGCACCGCGCGGACGACCCGTCCCGCGTCGCGCATCCGCGCGAGATCGTCTGCCGTCTTGATCTGCACGGGCTAGCCGGCCCGGCCAAGGACCCGCAGGACCGACGCGAGAACCTCGTCGGGGGTTCCGGTGCCGGAGACCTCCGACAGGCTGCCCCGCTCGTGGTAGTAGCGCTTGAGCGGCTCGGTCTTGGACTCGTACTCGCGCAGGCGGCGGGCCACCGTCTAGGCCTTGTCGTCGTCGCGCTGCAGGAGCTCCGTCCCCTCCCGGTCGCAGCGGCC
>DAIEMM010000016.1 GCA_027349605.1 Anaeromyxobacteraceae bacterium | reverse complement strand
CGATCCCCCTTGTCCGGACCATGTCAGGTATGATAATAGGAATCGTTCTCAACATCGAAAGGCCCCCCATCGCCATGAACCGACTCCTCGTCCCCTTCCTGCTCGCCACCCTCGCCCTCCCGGCGCTCGCCGAGGAAGCTCCCGCGCCGCCGGCCACGCCGGCCGCCTCCACCGACGACCGCCCCGCCACCCAGGCCGAGGTGAAGGCCCTCGCCGAGGAGGTGCGCCGTCTCAAGCTCGAGATGTCCGTGCCCGAGGCGGTGACCTTCGGCTCCTACGCCGGCATGGGCATGGGCGCGTCCAAGGTGCACTTCCAGCCCAAGGGGCTCTCCATCGGCGGATACGGCGAGCTCGTCTACACGAACTACGCCGACGACCGCGCCGACCTCGCCGAGATCCTGCGCCTCGTGCTCTACGTCGGGTATCGCTTCAACGAGCGGATCGTCTTCAACTCCGAGATCGAGTTCGAGCACGGCGCCAGGGAGATCGGCATCGAGCTCGCCTACTTCGACTTCACCCTGCTCGACCAGCTGACGCTGCGGGTCGGCAACGTGCTCGTCCCGGTGGGGTTCCTGAACGAGAACCACGAGCCCATCTTCTTCTACGGCGTCTACCGGCCGCTGGTGGACCGCTTCGTCATCCCCACCACCTGGAACCAGAACGGCGTCGGCGTCTACGGCGACCTGGGCCCGGTCCGCTACAAGGCGTACCTCCTGACCGGCCTCGACGCCTTCGGCGACGAGCCCCTCCAGGCCGGGACCTGGGTGCGCAACGCGCGCACCGGCGCCTTCGGCCCGGCCCGGACCTGGGCGGGCGCGGCGAGCCTGAACGCCGAGCTGGGACCGGCCACCCTGGGCGGGAGCTTCTACGGGGGAGACGCCGGGCAGGGCTACCGCGACGCGGGCGGAGCCGTCGTCTCCCCGACCGTGCTCATCGGCGAGGTCCACGCGCTGGTGGCCTGGAAGGGTCTCACGGCCCGCGGCATCGTGGCCTGGGGCTCCCTCTCGCAGGCCGGCACCGTCTCCGAGATCCTGGGGCTGGCGCCCGACCAGTACATCGGGAGCCGGGCCTGGGGCGGCTACGTGGAGGCCGGCTTCGACGTCCTCACCCTCGTCGGCTCGTCCATGTCGCTCTCCCCGTTCCTGCGCTTCGAGGCGCTGAACACCCAGGCCGCGGTCGAGGGGCTCGGGGTCCTCAACCCGGCGTACGATCGGCGGGTCGTCACCACCGGCGTCGACTTCAAGCCCATCGCCCAGGTGGTGGTGAAGGCCGACTGGCAGCAGATCACCAGCATGGCCTCCCAGACCCTCCAGCAGTGGGACCTGGGCGTGGGCTTCGTCTACTAGGAGCGCCGTGGACCGCCTGCTCGCCATCGCCGCCGCGCTGCTGCTCGGGACCGCCGCCCGGGCCGACTCCCCGCCGCCCGACCCCGGGCCGCCCGGCATGCTGCGCTCCACCTTCCCGGACGCCCTGCACTTCGAGGCAGTGGACCTGCTCCTCACCGACCCGATGGCGAAGCGGCTCGAGGAGATCGCCCGCTCGCGCATCGCGGAGCGGATGGTGACCTTCTACGTCGCCCGCGGGGCCGGCTCCCCGGATCGACTCCAGGGCGGGCCGGTCCTGGGCTACGCGGTGCTGCAGAGCCACGTGGTGCGCACCAAGAGGGAGACCCTGCTCCTCGCCTTCGAGCCCGACGGGCGGATCCGGCGCATCGTGGTCCTCTCCTTCCTCGAGCCCCCCGAGTACAAGCCCTCCGAGCGCTGGCTCGGCCAGTTCGCCGGGAAGACGGCGGCCGACCGCCTGGCGGTGGGCGACGACCTCGCCCCCATCTCCGGCGCCACGCTCTCCGCGCGCGGCGTGGCCGAGCAGTCGCGCTGGCTGCTCCAGGCGCTCCAGATGGCGCGACAGGAGAGGAGGGTGCCTTGAGGTTCCTCGTGCAACCCCATCCGGCCGCGCTCGACCGGGCGCGCCCCCCGGTGCGGGCCTTCCTGGCCTTCTCCGTGCTGCTGCTCGTCGGCTGGGCGGCCTCGCGCGCCGCACACGGCGCCCTCACCCCCGACGGGCTGGCCCGGATCCTCGAGCCCTCGCCCGGCGAGCGGTTCGGTCCGCTGGCCCTCTGGGAGGAGGTCCACCAGGGGGCCTTCCTCTACGGCTTCCTGCTCCTCACCTTGGGCTCGCTGCTCGTCGTCTCCCCGGTTGCGCCGGGGCTCCGGAACGCCCTGATCGGGGTCGCCACCGCGGCGGCGCTCGTGGACCTGCTCGCCCCGTTCCTGCCGGTGGTCCGGCCCGGGTTCCCGGGCTGGGCGGCGCTTCGGATCGGGGCCTTCGCCCTGGCCATGGTGGCGCTGCTGGCCGCGGTCGTCCTGGCCTGGGCCAACTTCGGACGGGAGGGGAGGCGCACCGGTGGTTGATCCCCGCGTGGCCCGCTTCTCCTGGCCCATCGCCGCCTTCGCGGCCATGGTGGCCATCGTCATGGCCACCGGCGCGGTGCTCTTCGCCCGCAAGATGGGCTTCGACGGAGGCCACGTGCGGGCCTTCTACCTGGGCGCGGAGGCCACCTTCGCCCCGCCGCGATCCCTGGCCGGGCTGCTCGAGGTCGCGATCCCGCACCTGCTCGCCGTCCCGCTGCTCCTCTTCGTGACGCTCCACCTCGTGGCCTTCGCCTTCGGGGCCCGGCGCCGCCCCTTCGCGCTGCTCGCCGGGATCACCTGGGGATGCGCCGCCGTGGGGATCGGCGCCGGCTTCGTCATCCGCTTCGCCTGGCCGTGGCTCGCACCCCTCAAGGTGGCGGCGTTCGTGGGGCTCGAGGCCACCATGCTCGCCTGGCTCCTGCTCCTGGCGGCGGCGGTGCTTCCCCCCGCCCGCCGGGAGTCCCGGTCCGGCGGCCTCACGGCGTCGGGGGCCGCAAGATCTCGAGCCGCCCGCTGATCTCGGACGAGACGGCCACTCCGTTCGCCGACGTCACGATCACCGCCGAGGCCCCGTTGCGCGCGGCGAGGGCGAGGCCGTCCTGGCCGCCCAGCACGAAGACCGCCTTCCCCAGGACCTCGGCCTCGAGCGCGCTCCGCGCCAGCACGGTCGCCTGTCGGCTCGCCGTCGCCGGGCGGCAGGTGCGCGGGTCGATGAGGTGGTGGTAGCGCCGCCCGTCCACGACGAAGTGGCGCTCGGAGTCGCCGCTCGTGGAGAAGGCGGCGTCGGACACCTCGAGCCGGGCGAAGGGTTCCCCCGGCGCGCCGCGCGGGTCGCGCACCCCCAGCCGCCAGGGGCGGCCGGCCCGGGTTCCCGCCGCGTAGAGGTCGCCGCCGGCCTGGACGGTGAAGTCGCGGAGCCCCCG
>DAIEMM010000001.1 GCA_027349605.1 Anaeromyxobacteraceae bacterium | reverse complement strand
GGTCACGCCGGAGGAGAGGTCGCGCAGGATCCGCTCCTCCTCCTCGGCGGCCATGGCGTTGGCGATGGCCAGCTCGTTGCCCATCTCCACCATGCCGTCCGGCTCGACGAAGAGGGTCTGCCCGGACTGCGACGCGTTGTGCACGATGCCCGGGACCGCGGAGCGGGAGCTCGCCAGAACCGGGAGCACGTAGCGGTCGTTGCGGATGGTGAAGTACCCGTCGCGGAGGTGCCGGGAGATCGACTCGTCCCCGAGCATGGACTCCACCCGGACCTTCATGGCCCGGTGCAGCCCACGGGACCGGTCGCGCAGCCGGGACAGCTCGGGGCTGGCCCGCTCCGAGATGACCCCGGACGGCTCGATGGCCGCCTCGATCCGGTCGGCCAGCCGCTCCGCGTCGGAGAGCGTGCGGGCGAGCGCCCAGAGGCGGGGCAGGTCGGCCTGCCGCGGGGAGAGCGCGGCCCGGGTGCGTGCCGCCGACCGGGCGAGCGCGGCGACGTCGCGAAGAGGGAGCGGATCGAGGACGCCCCCCTTGGCCGCCCGATCGAGCGCCTGGGCGGGGTCGCCCGGCGCGGCGATGGGGAGCGTGCTCCGTGTCTCGGAGAGGCTCCGGGCCTCGGCCAGGCGCAGCAGCGCCTCCCGGACCTCGGCGGGCGAGTCGAGGAACGGAAGGGCGAGGGCGCGGGCCTTCCCGCCCGCCGTGCGGCAGCGCCCGGAGAGAGCCTCGAGGATGCGCGGCCATCCCAGCTCCTCGAGCGTGCGCGGGTGCGCGCTCACCGGGGCTCCGCGGGCCGCCCCTGGAGCCGGGCGAGCAGCCAGGCGACGACGAGGCTGCGCGGGATGCCCCCGGCGAGCGCCAGCGCGACCGCGACGGCCGGCGCGTCGAGCCAGACCCAGGCGAGCAACCCTTCCGACAGGAGCCAGAACCCGAGGAGCCAGGCGGTGAGCCGGAGGACCCGCCGGGGAGCCTCGGGGGGGACGAGCGAGAGGACCAGGAGGGCGATGGCGGCGAGGACGGCGGAGGTCACCGGGGCGAGCACGTCCCGGGAGATCATGTCCCGGATGGCCTCGGGCATGTAGGAGGTGAGCAGGTGGGGCGGGGCGAGCTGGGGCGCGATCCAGGCGAGCCCGTCGAAGGCCAGGTTCACGCCCCAGGCCGCACCGAGGAGGACCATCGCCCCCGCTTTCCTGCCCTTCGCCATTCGCCTTCCGGACCCCCGAGGCGAAGGAGTCTGCCACAGGTCGCGCAAGGCCGGGGGTAGGGCGGGTAGACTGTCGCCATGGCACGCATGCGACCGCCGGTGGTGCTCTCCGGGCTCGAGGTGCTGGCGCGCCGCCGGTTCGCGCCGCTGCGCGGGCTCCGGGTGGGCCTGGTCTGCAATCCCACCGCGGTGGACCGGAGGCTGCGCCACGCCGCCGACGTCCTCTCGGCGGCACCCGGGGTCCGGCTCGCCGCGCTCTTCGGGCCGGAGCACGGGGTGCGGGGCGACATCCAGTACATGTCGGCGGTGGGGGACGACCGCGACCCGGTCACCGGGCTCCCGGTCCACTCGCTGTACGGATCCGCCCCCGAGTCGCTGCGTCCGGGCCGCTCCCAGCTCGCGGGGCTCGACGCGCTCTGCTTCGACGTCCAGGACGTGGGGACCCGCTACTACACCTACCAGGCCACCATGATGCTCTGCATGGAGGCCGCCGCCGCGGCGGGCCTGCGCTTCGTCGTGCTCGACCGGCCCGACCCGATCGGCGGCCGGGAAGTGGAGGGGCCGGCCCTGCGTCCCGGATTCGAGAGCTTCTGCGGCATGCACGACCTGGCGGTGCGCCACGGCATGACGGTGGGCGAGCTGGCCGAGCTCTTCCGGGCGGAGCGGGGGCTCGACCTCGACCTCGAGGTGGTCCCCTGCGAGGGGTGGCGGCGGCGCCAGGGCTTCCACGACACCGGCCTTCCCTGGATCCTCCCGTCGCCCAACATGCCCACGCCGGAGACGGCGCTCGTGTACCCGGGCATGTGCCTGCTCGAGGGAACCAACCTCTCGGAGGGCCGGGGCACGACGCGCCCCTTCCACCTCTTCGGCGCGCCCTGGCTCGACGCGCGGCAGCTGGCCCACGACCTCGAGGCGGAGCGGCTGCCGGGCGTCCGGTTCCGCGCCGCCGGCTTCACGCCCACCTGGGACAAGCACGCGGGCCGGCTCTGTCACGGGGTCGAGCTCCACGTCCACGACCCCGAGGCCTTCCGGCCCTTTCGCACCGGGCTGGCCTGCGTGGCGGTGGCCCGGGCCCAGGACCCGGATCGCTTCGCCTGGCGGACCGATCCCTACGAATTCGTCTCCGACGTCCCCGCCTTCGACCTGCTCTGCGGGTCGGATCGGGAGCGGCGGGCCATCGAGGCCGGGGACGGTTGGAAGGAGCTCGCCCGGGCCTTCGCCGGGGAGGAGCGGGCCTTCGGCAAGCGAAGGGCCAGGTTCCTCCGCTACGCCGGCTGAGGCAGGATGCCTTCATGAGACAGACCGCGATCCTGGGCGGCTCCTTCAACCCGCCGCACGTGGCCCACGTCATGGCCGCCTACTGGACGCTGGCGACGCAGGGGGTCTCCGAGGTCTGGATGCTCCCCAGCTTCCGCCACCCGTTCGGCAAGGCGCTCGCCCCGTTCGAGGACCGGGTTCGCATGTGCGAGCTGGCCGCGGCCCCCCTTCGCGGGCTGCACGTCTGCACGGCCGAGGCCGATCTCGCCGACGACCCGCTGGTGGGCAAGACCGCCCGCACGCTCGAGTACCTGGTGGAGAGGCACCCGGACCGGAAGTTCACGCTGGTGGTGGGCGCCGACATCGTCGCGGACACGCCCAAGTGGTACCGCTTCGACCGGGTGCGGGAGCTGGCGCGGGTGATCGTCGTGGGGCGCGCCGGCGAGACGGCCTTCGCCGACGGCCCGGCGCTGCCCGGCGTGTCTTCCACCGAGGTGCGGGAGCGGCTCCAGCGGGGCGACGACGTCTCGGCGCTGGTGCCGGCCCGGGTGCTCGCGTACATCCGGGAGCGCGGACTTTACTTGGAGTGAATGGACCGCGCGGTCAGCCGATGCGCCGGAAGGCGA
>DAIEMM010000488.1 GCA_027349605.1 Anaeromyxobacteraceae bacterium | reverse complement strand
GGTCACGGCCCGCCGCACCGGCCCCGCGACCGCTATCCCCCGACCAGTCCCCGGAACAGCGCCTCGTACCTCTCCGCGCTCTTCCCCCACGAGAAGTCGACGGCCATGCCCCGCTCCTGGATGCCCCTCCAGGCGCGCACGTCACGCCACACATCGAGGGCGCGCCGCGTCGCCACCACCAGCGCGGCCGGGTCGAGCGGCCGGAAGAGGAAGCCGGTCCCCTGCTTCCATCCGTCGTAGTCCTCGACCGTGTCCGCCAGGCCGCCCACCGCCCGGGCCACGGGCGGCGTGCCGTAGCGCAGGCTGTACATCTGGTTCAGCCCGCAGGGCTCGAAGCGGCTGGGCATGAGGAACAGGTCGCAGCCGGCCTCGATGCGGTGGGCCAGCCCCTCGTCGAACCCGATGCGCGCGGCGAAGCGATCGGGGCGTTCCCGCCCCACCCAGGCGAAGAACTCCTCGAACTCGCGCTGGCCGCTGCCCAGCAGCACGAACTGCGCGTCGGAGCGGAGCAGGGCCGGCGTGGCCGCGGCCAGCAGGTCCACCCCCTTCTGGTCGGCGAGCCGCCCCACCATCCCGACCAGCGGCACGTGCGGCTTCACCGGGAGTCCGAGCTCGGCCTGGAGGGCCGACTTGACCCGGACCTTGCCGCGCAGGTTGCGCCGGTCGTAGTGGGCCGGCAGGTGCGGGTCGCGGGCCGGGTCCCACTCCCGGTCGTCGATGCCGTTCAGGATCCCGTAGAGGTCGCCGCTGCGGCTCCGCAGCACGGTGTCGAGGCCGTAGCCGCCCTCGACGGTCAGGATCTCGTGGGCATAGTTGGGCGAGACGGTGGTGAGCGCGTCGGCGAACGAGAGCCCCGCCTTCATGAAGTTGAGCTGGTCGTGGAACTCGACGCCGCGGTCCATCCGGAAGATCGACCAGGGGAGGCCGAGGACGTCCATGAACGACTTGGCGAACATCCCCTGGTAGGCCAGGTTGTGGATGGTGAAGACGCTCCGCGTGCCGGAGAGCCACGGGTCCTCGCCGTGCTCGGCGCGGAGGAACCAGGGGCCGAGGGCCGATTGCCAGTCGTTGAAGTGGGCCACGGCCGGGCGGAAGCGCAGCGCGCGTGGCAGGTCGAGGGCGGCGCGCGCCAGGAACGCGAAGCGGGCCGGGTTGTCGGGGTAGTCGGTCCCGCCCTCGCCGTACGGGTTGCGGCGGAAGCCGTAGAACAGGTCGTGCTCCAGGAAGTACACGTCCGGTGAATCGGGACCGCCGCGCCGGACCCAGAGCCCGCAGCGCTCGCCCCGGGCGTCGAGCGAGGTGGGCAGCCAGGTGAGGCCGTACCGGACCGGGTCGATCCCGCCGTAGCGGGGCGTGACCACCACCACCTTGTGGCCACGGGCGGCGAGCGCGGCGGGCAGGGACGCGGCCACGTCGCCCAGTCCACCGGTCTTGGAGTAGGGCGCGACCTCGGAGGAGACGAAGAGGATGTCCATGGGCGGGGGCCCGGGCTAGACGGCGACCTTCCGGAGGAACTCGGCCGCCTCCTCGGGCGGGACCGGGTTGATGTGGAAGCCGCTGCCCCACTCGAAGCCGGCCACCTGGGTCAACGCCGGGACCACCTCGACGTGCCAGTGGTAGGACGGGCTGGCGGGATCGCGGAGCGGGTTCGTGTGCACCATGAAGTTGTAGGCCGGGCGCCCCAGCCCGGTCATGAGCTTGGCCAGCGTGACCCGGAGCGCCTGGGCGGCGTAGGAGAGCCGTTCCTTGGGCTCGGACTCGAAGTTGGACTCGTGCCGGCGCGGCACGATCCAGGTCTCGAAGGGGCTTCGCGGAGCCCAGGGCTCGAAGGCCACGAACTCCTCGTTCTCGTACACGAGCCGGGAACGGTCCTTGCGCTCCTGTCCGACGATGTCGCAGTAGATGCACCGCTCGCGGAGCTCGTGGTGCCGCTTGGCGCCGTCGATCTCGTCGGCCACCTGGCGCGGCGTCACCGGAAGCGCGATGAGCTGGCTGTGGGTGTGCTCGAGGGTGGCCCCGGCCGCCGAACCGTGGTTCTTGAAGATCAGGATGTAGCGGAAGCGCTGGTCGTTCTTGAGGTCGACGACGCGGGCCTTGAAGGCGAAGAGGACCTCGGTCACCTCCGCGTCGGAGAGCTCGGAGAGCTCGCGCGCGTGATCCGGGGTCTCGATCACGATCTCGTGGGCGCCCACCCCGTTCATCCGGTCGTAGATGCCCACCGCCTCGCGGTCGAGGTCCCCCTCGATCATGAGGGCCGGGTAGCGGTTCGGGACCACGCGGACCTTCCAGCCCTTCAGGTTGGCGGGGGCGGCGGAACGGCCCGAGACGTAGACCTCGCCGGGCGTCTTGTCCTCGTGGCCCGGGCAGAACGGGCAGAGCCCGCCGGGAGGATCCTCTGCGCGGCGGAACTGGTTCGGGCGGCGCGCGCGCTCGGTGGCGATGATCACCCAGCGCCCGACGATGGGGTCCCTCCGCAGTTCGGGCATGGCGCGGAGTCTACCTCATGACGCGGTCGTCGCCGCGCCCCGGGCGGGCCCGCCCTCGTCCTTCGGGACCGAGACGGTTGCGCCGACGGCGGCGCCCATGGCCATGAGCGCAGCGCCTCCCAGGTACGGGGCGGCCTGCCAGGCCGCGAAGGACGTCGTCCCGGCGAGCGGCCCGACGATCCGCCCGAGCGCCGACGCCGACTGGCCGATTCCCAGCGTTCCGCCCTGGTCCTCGGCCCGGCTGTATCGCGAGAGCAACGACATGATGCTGGGGCTCGCGAGCCCCGACCCGAAGGCCAGGGGGGCGGTGGCGAGCAACAGTCCCGGCACCCCGTTCGCGAAGGGCAGCGCCGCAAGCCCCGCCCCCTGCAGGATGGTTCCGGCAACGAGCAGCCGCTTCTCCCCGAAACGCCGGGTGAGCGGGCCGATGAGTCCTCCCTGCACCAGCACCACGATCACGCCGATGTAGGTGAAGAGCCAGCTCACGTGCCGATCCCCCAGGCCGAAGTGGCGGTGGGCCAGGAAGGCGTAGGTGGCCTCCATGGCGCTTAAGGCCAGCGTGACCACGAGGTAGATGAAGAGGATGCGGCGGACCCCGGGCTTGCGGAACTCCTCGCGGAGGGCCTGGAAGCGCCCGCGGGACCGGGCCGCGGCCACGTGCTGGGCGGGCTCGGGCAGGAGGAAGTACGCGCCCACCAGGTTGAGGAGGGAGAGGGCGGCGGCGGCCAGCCCCGGGGCGGAGAGCGAGTACCC
>DAIEMM010000450.1 GCA_027349605.1 Anaeromyxobacteraceae bacterium | reverse complement strand
AGATCCGCCCCACCGCCGCCAGCCGCTCGGCCCGGAGGAGTTCCTGGCGCTGCCGGTCGAGCGAGGCCGCCATGGCGTTGAACTCGTGCGCCAGCACCCCCAGCTCGTCGCTCCCGCGGACCGCCACCTGCCGGCTGAGGTCGCCCGCCGCCACGGCCTTCACCCCTTCGGTGAGGGTGCGGATGGGGGCGAGCAGCCGCTGCGAGACGAGCGCCGCGCCGGCCCCGACGAAGAGCGCCAGCAGCGTGTAGATCACGATCGAGGCCACCGTCCTCGATTCCTCCCGCCCCGCGGTCAGCACCAGCTCGCTCGTGTGGCTCTCCAGCGCGGCCTGCAAGAGCTTCACGTCGATGGCGAGCGCCTTCTCCATGGTCCGGGCGGCCTGAATGCTCGCCTCGGACGGCGGCGCCTCCCCGGCCTCGGCCGCGTCGAGGAGCGCGCTGGCCGCGGCGTCGTACCGGGACCAGGCCGCGTCGAGCGCCTCGAGCCGGACCACGACCTCCTGCAGGAAGGCGACCTCGTCCGCGGACGCGGACGTCATGGCCCGTCCGGCGACGGAGCGCCCCTCGGCGATCTTCTCCCGGACGAGCGACGGGAAGCGGGCCCGGGCCAGCGGGACCAGGGCACGGCGGGATGCCGGGTCGAGCGCCCCGGCCTCCAGGACCCGAGGGGTCACCCACTCCTTCACGTCGATCTGGGCGGCGATCCGGGTGAGGGGCAGGTACCCCTCGGAGAGGAGCCGGAGCTTGCGCCCCAGGTCGTGCAGCTGGGCGATCCCGAAGGCCGAGACCAGCGCGAAGGCGGCGAGCGACACCCCGAACGCGAGGAAGATCTTGGTGGCCACGCTGCGCAAGGCGGGAATGTAACCCGCCGCCGGTCTGCCTTGCCAAGAGGACGGCCCCGGCGATAGCTTCGTGCCCCCATGATCGGCCTCCTCCTCTTCATCGCCCTCGCCGCCGTCCTCGCGGCCTTCTACTTCTTCGCCTCCCACCGGACCACGAGCGGCCAGCTGGCCGGAAAGGAGGAGGCGCTCCGCAAGCTCCAGGAGCAGGCGGAGAGCG
The DNA here is from genome assembly GCA_027349605.1 of Anaeromyxobacteraceae bacterium. GTDB lineage: Bacteria > Myxococcota > Myxococcia > Myxococcales > Anaeromyxobacteraceae > CAIOAK01. The sequence continues at coordinate 5,181 of DAIEMM010000450.1, read as the reverse complement.
CCGCCAAGGACGCATCGGCCCTGCGTGCCGAGGCGAAGGAGCGGCGCGAGGAGGCCGCGCAGCTCCGGGATCAGCTGAAGGAGGCCAGGAAGAAGGCCTTCGACCAGGCCGAGGCCGTGAAGAAGGCAGCCGGTGCACCGGCCCTTCGCGAGGAGATCGAGAAGCTCACCACCCGGCTGGCCGACGCGCGCGCCGAGGCCACTGCCGCCGCGGAGCGGGCCCGGGCCCTCGAGGCCAAGGCCGCGAACGCCGCCCGGGAGCTCGAGCGCGGACGCTCCGAGGCGGCGGAGGCCGTCGCCAAGGCGCGCGCCCAGGCCCTCCAGGCAGCCCAGGCCGCCGCCGAGCCGCTGTCGGCGCCGATCCAGGCGGGGGCCGGCGACGAGCAGCTCCGCGCCGAGAAGGAGCGGGCCGACAAGGCCGAGGCGAAGCTGGCCGAGGCCCGGAAGAAGGCCGCCGAGCTCGACCGCGACGTCAAGGCGGCCAAGGGCAGGCTCGAGACCGACCGGCGCGTCTACATGGTGCAGAAGGGCGAGCTCGACATCGCCAAGGACCGGTACCTGGAATTGAAGCGCCGGTACGACGCGCTCCGCAAGGAGCACGAGGAGCTCATCGACGCCGTCCGGCAGGCCGCCCGCGAGGAGCGCAAGGCCCAGGAGAGCGCGGCCGCCGCGGCCGCCGCCCCCGCCGCGCCGCCGGAGGCTCTCCCGGCGCCGCCGCCTGCGGGCGAGTAGGCGCTCTGTTAAGGTCGTCGCCCCATGCAGAAGGCGGAGCGACTCCTCGATCTGGCGGCCCTGCTGCTGCGCGCCTCGGAGCCGGTCTCCTGGCGCGAGATCCAGGAGCAGTTCCCGGACGACTACGGCGGGAGCGGCGAGGCCGCCATCCGCAAGTTCGAGCGGGACGAGGCCGAGCTGCTCGAGCTGGGCATCCCGGTGCGCTGGGTGGGGGGGGACGAGGACCTCTCGGCCGGCTACCTGGTCGACAAGGAGGACTTCTACCTCCCTGACCTGAAATTGCCTCCCGAGGACCTGGCGCTCCTCTACCTCGCCGGCTCGGCGGCGCTGGCCCAGCGCGTCTTCCCGTACGCGCGCGACCTGGCCCACGCCATGAACAAGCTCTCCTTCGCGGCCCGCGCCCCGGGCGCGTCGGAGGTGGCGGCGGTGGCCGCGCTCCAGCTCTCGGCGGACGACGCGGAGGGGGACGCCCGGGCCGAGACGTCCGCCCGGCTGGAGGCGCTCTCCACCGCGGTGGCGGGGAAGAAGCGCGTCCATCTCGTCTACGCCGGCGCCGAGCGGCGGGCCCGCACGGAGCGCGACGTCGAGCCTTACGGCCTGTACCAGCGGGGAGGCGCCTGGTTCATGGCCGGCTTCTGCCGGCTTCGCCAGGACATCCGCAGCTTCCACCTGGCGCGCATCGTCTCGCTGGAGGTCAACGCCGCGGCGCCGCGGACGCCCGACTTCGAGGTGAAGAAGGGCTTCTCGCTCGCAGAGCTGGCCACCCGTGAGTCCTGGGAGTTCGGGGTGCACGCCCCGGTGCGCTGCCGGTTGCGGCTCGAGGGCCCGGCCAGCCCCGAGGAGCGGGATTCGTTCGGCCCGCGGGCCGTCTGGAAGGAGACCGACGGGCGCGCCGTCGTGGAGGTGGTGGCGCGGAACCAGGAGGCGCTGCTTCGCCACGTGCTCTCGTACGGCGATCGGGCCGAGATCCTGGCGCCCCGGCCCCTCCGCGAGAAGGCCCGCAAGGTGCTGGCGGCGCTGGCCCGGAGGGTCTCGTGACCCGCAAGGCCGCTCCCCCCAAGGCCGACGCGCGCGACCGGCTTCGCCGAGTCCTCTTCCTCGTTCCCTACGCGGTCCGGCACCCCGGCGTGCCGGTGCGCGACCTGGCCCGCAGGTGCGGGGTCCCGGAGAAGCAGATCCTCGAGGACCTCGACTTCCTGCTCGGGGTGGGCTGCCCCCCGTTCGCTCCCGACGACTTCCTCGACCTCTACGTGGAGGGCGACCGGGTCCACGTGGCCCTCCACCAGAGCTTCTCCCGCCCGCCGCGATTCACGGAAAGTGAAGCAGCGGCGCTGGCCGCCGCGGCGCGGGCGCTCGGGGGAGAAGGGCGGGAGCGGGTGGTCCGCGCGCTGCGCGACGCGGTGCCGCGCGACCGGCGCGCCATCTTCGAGGAGCTGCTCGCCGGCATCTTCGCCGGGTCGCCACCGGCCAGGGACTCGCTGCTCGGGCGCATTGAGCAGGCCATCGCCTCCCGGCGCGCGCTGCGCATCCGGTACTTCACCGCCACCCGCGGCGAGGAGAGCGAGCGGGTGGTCCACCCCTACACGCTCGCGCAGCGGCTCGGCCACTGGTACCTGTGGGGGCACGACGAGGGGCGCGGCAAGGCGCTGCCGTTCCGGCTCGACCGCATCCGGGAATGCGCGGTGGACGAGAAGCGCTTCGAGCCGCCGACCGACGCCGAGCTGGCGCGGGGACGGCTGTTCTCCGAGGCCAGCGGCCCCCCGGTCCGCCTGCGGCTCGGGCCGCTCGCCGCGGCCTGGGCGCTCGCCCGGCCCGGGCAATGGCGGGTCGTGAAGCGGGACCGGAAGGGCGGCGCCGTCGTCGAGGTCCCGGGGGTGAGCGACGAGTGGGCCACGCGTTTCGCCCTCTCCTTCGGTGGGGACGCCGAGGTGCTCGCGCCCCCCTCGGCCCGCCGCCACTTCGGCGACGCGGTCCGGCGGGCGCTGGCCCGATACCCCGGATAGGGCCCTCTCCCCCCGATGTAGGTAACGATTTCGGTGTCCCCTGGGCGGGCGACATGACCCCAGGGTGCAAAACGACCCGATCCCGCATCCCTGGAAGTACTGGCCTTTCCCCCGGCACGGGGTGAGCACCGTGGGAGGGTAGAGGTGCACCGTGGCGAGAGTGCTGATCGTCGATGACGTCGAGATCGTGAGAAAGGCCCTGCAGGTCGGGGTCCAGAGGCTCGGACACGAGGCGGAGGGGGCGTCCGACCCGCTCGTCGCCCTCGAGCTCGCGCGCCTGCACCCGCCCGACCTGGCCCTCGTCGACTACCGGATGCCCGGGATGGACGGCGTCGCCTTCTTCGACGCGTTGAAGCACCAGCTGGGCGACCGGTGCCCCAAGGTGCTCTTCGTGTCGGCAACGCCGGCGGACGAGGTACGGGAGAAGCTCCTGCCGTCGGGGCTCGTGCCGGCGGGCTTCGTCCGCAAGCCCTTCCACCTCGAGGACCTGTGGAAGACCGTGGAGGATGCGCTGGCGAACTGACCGCCGCCGGTGCCTACTTCTTCAGTCCCGCCCAGCCGAAGTAGAGGTCGGCGACGGCGCACATGTCGTCGCCGCCGTGGCCCGCCTGGATGGCGTCGGCGAAGAGGCCGCGGACCGCCGCGTTGACCGGCATCTTCGCGCCCTGGTCGGAGGCCGCCTCCTGCGCCAGCCGCTGGTCCTTCTCGGCCAGCGAGACGGCGAAGCGCGGCGCCCAGTCCCGGGCCAGGATCTGCTCCCCCTTCATGAGGAAGAGGGGCGAGTGGAAGCTCGAGGCCTGGAGGGTCTCCACCACCTTGGCGAGGTCGAGCCCGCCCGAGGCCCCGAGGGCCAGCCCCTCGGCGTAGGCCGCCATCATGGCGCCGCCGACCGAGTTCACCACCAGCTTCATGAGGGCGGCCTGGGGAGCGGTGTCGAGCTCGATGACCCTCGCCGAGAGCGCACGGAGCGCGGGGCGGGCCTTCTCGCGGGCCTCTGCCGGCCCTCCGGCCACGATGGTGAGCTGGGCCTTCTCGGCAGCGGACTTGGAGCCGAGCAGGGGCGCCGCCACGAAGGACGCGCCCCGGGCGTGGACCCGTTCCTCGACCGACCTCGCGCTGCGGACGCCGGCGGTGGACACGTCGACCAGCACGGCGCCCTTGCCGAGCCCGGCGAGGACGCCGTCGGGCCCCTCGAGCGCGGCCTCGACCGCCTTCTCGTCGGACAGGCACAGGAAGACCAGGTCCTGGCCGGCTGCCGTCTCGCGCGGGGTGGGAGCGCTCCTCGCGCCCTTCTTCACGAGCGGCTCCGCCCTCGACGCGGTGCGGTGCCAGACGGTGACGGTGTGGCCGGACTTGCGCAGGTTGTTGGCCATGGGCGCACCCATGGTCCCCGTTCCGAGAAAGCCGATCTTCATGGTCCGACCCTTGTAGCCCAACGCGCCCGACGGTGAAAGTGCGATCCGATGCACTCCGGTGGGGCGAAAGCCCTGGCGTGGCGCGGCGCGCCATGCGACGCTCACCGGTCGCGTCGCCGCACGCGAGGAGGTCGGAAAGCCGAGATGGAATCGAGGGATGTCGTCGTCGTCGGCGCGGGAGTGAGCGGCCTGTCCTTCGGGTGGCACGCCGCCCGGGCCGGCAGGAAGGTGCTGGTCCTGGAGGGAGGAGAGCGGCCCGGAGGCTGCCTCGATTCCCGGCGCACGTCGGCGGGCTACTGGTACGAGCTGGGCGCCCACACCTGCTACAACTCCTACGCCGGCCTGCTCGAGATCATCGAGGGCACCGGGCTCCGCGACCGGATCGTGCCGCGCGGCGAGGCCCGCAAGCGCTTCGCCTTCCTGCGCGACGGCAACCTCGACATCCTGGGACCCGTCTCCGTCCTCCTCCGCTTCGACAAGGCGGAGCTGCTGCGCAACGTCTTCGGCGGCATGCGCGCCTCCAAGGAGGGCGCCACGACCTGCGGCTGGTACTCCGGGGTGGTCGGCAAGCGGAACTACTCGCGCATCCTCGCCCCCTTCCTCTCCGCGGTCCCGTCGCAGAACGTGGACTCGTTCCCGGCCTCCGGTCCGGGCTCGCTCTTCAAGAAGCGGGCGCGGCGCAAGGACGTGGTGAAGAGCTTCACCCTCGACGGGGGGCTCTCCTCGGTGATCGCGGCCATGGCCGCCGCCCCCGGGATCGAGACCGTCACCGGGGCGGTCGTGCGCGAGGTGCGCCGCAGCGGCGCGGGATACGAGGTGCGGCTCGCCGACGGGCGCTCGGTGGAGGCGCAGGTGGTGTCGATCGCCGTGCCGCCCTCGATGGCGGCGGCGCTGCTCCGCGCCGACTTCCCCGACCTGGCCACGGAGCTGGCGCGGATCGGGATGGCGGCCACCGAGACCGTGGGCGTGGTGGTCCGGCGCGAGAAGGTGGCGCTGCCGGAGATGGCCTTCCTGGTCCCGGCCGACGACATC
>DAIEMM010000442.1 GCA_027349605.1 Anaeromyxobacteraceae bacterium | reverse complement strand
GGTGTCGCTCCTCGTGCCCATCCTGGCCGTCCTCCTCGCGTCGGCCGGTGACCTCCCCGCCTCCGACGACTCGCTCGCCCTGGAGCTGGAGGCGGACGACTCCGCGCTGTGGGCACGCGCCGGGCTCGCCGCCCGCGGCACCGTCCAGGGCGGCCTTCCCTCCACGCAGGTGCTCTTCGACGAGGCCGGCCAGGTCTTCGCGTCCGGGCTCTACCTGACCCCCGGGGCCTCGCAGGGGTACGCCTCGGGCCTGGTGTTCGTCTCGGCGGGCTGGGAGGCGACCTCCTGGCTCGGCTTCCGGCTCGACGTGGACTCCGGCCTGGTGCGTGCGCAGAGCTTCCCGAACACCGTGGTGGTCTGCACCTCCTCCATGTCTCCCTCCGGCCTCGTACCGGAAGGCCTGGGCGCCTGCAGCACCACGGCCCGCTTCCTGCTCGCCACCACCACCAAGGGGCCGAGCGAGGTCACCTCCAACGGCCTCACCTTCTCGGAGGAGGCGAGCCAGACCGCCTTCATCCGGCAGGTCTTCGCCGAGGTCACGGCCGGGCGGGCCGGGGCCTTCCACGCCCGGCTGGGGCGGCAGCGCCTGCGCATCGCCGACGGCTTCGTCTACGACGACTGGGGGCTGGGGCTCGACCTCGACCTCGACGTGGGGGCCTTCGGGCCGCCGCTCGCCTTCTCGGCTTCGGCCTTCTACCCGTCGCGTGCCTGGCCCACGGGAACGGGCTGGAGGTACCCGGCGGTGGCGGTCACCGCGGAGTGGACGCCCTCGATCGGGGAATGGATCGGCCTCTGGGGCGCCTGGTCCAGCGACGCCACCGGCGACGCCGCGTCGATCCTGCAGCAGGGACTCGTGGAGGGGCAGGTCGTGGAGCTCGAGGCGACCGCGCCCGGGTCGGTCGCCTACCGGGCCGCCTCGCGCCGGCTGGCGGTCCTCTTGAACAGCCCGGGCACCGGCACCACCAGCCTGGGCTGGGCCGGCGTCTCGGGCAGGCTCGAGCTCTCCACCTGGAGCGAGCTGCGCTTCACCGCGGGCGCGGCCTTCGGCACGGTGGGCACCACCACCGCGGGGACCGGGGGGACCGCCGTCGCGGTGGACGTCCCGGCGCTGGGATGGCTCCTCTCGGCCCGCTTCACCGCCCAGCCGGGATCGGGGTTCACGTTGAGCCCGTTCTTCATCTGGCTGACCGGCGACGCACCTCCCTCCAGCCAGCAGATCGCCTCCGGGTCGGGCACCTGGGGAGGGTTCCTCGCCATCTCCTCGTACATCACCGCCACCAACCTCTTCTTCCAGGGCGGCATCTCCGAGTCCTACGCCGACCGCCGCGCCAGCGGCTCGGGAGTGAACGCGCGCGGCGTGGTCGCCCCCGGCGTGCAGGTGGGGTGGACCCCGGGGCACGGGTTCGACGCCACCCTCAAGGCCGCCTGGCTCTGGGCCGACCAGCCGAGCGGGTTCGGCGGCGCGTCGTACGGCCCGGAGGTGGACCTGAACCTCTCCTGGTCTCCCTGGCGCTGGTTCTCGGTGCTGGCCGAGGCCGACCTGCTCGCCCTGGGCGACTTCTTCCCGGGCCAGGGGCTGGCCCGCAAGTTCATCCTGGGCGTGAACGTGTCGACCCCGTGATCCCGCTCGTCGCCATCGCTGCGGCGGCCCTGCTCGCCGCGACCCCGCCTCCCCCGGCCGCCCGGAAGGACGGGAAGCCGCCGCCCCGGGACCCCGACGCCGAGGTCATCGAGAACCTCGAGCTCCTGGAGCGGCTCGAGATCCTGCAGCACCTCGACATCCTCGCCCCCCCTGCGCCGGACCCGAAGCCGGGTCCTCCGGAGGAGCCGGAGGCGAAGCCGCCCCCCGCGGAGCCGAAGCCGCCGGAGAAGGAGAAGGGCGACTGATCAGCGCGCCGTCGACGCCAGCATGCCGCAGGCCGCGTTGCGGTCCTGGCCGCCGGAGTAACGGCGCACGATGGGCTGCCCGGGAAGGTGGCGCGCCAGCGCGTCCCGGAAGACGTTCCATTCCGCTTCCGTCGGAGGCCGGTAGCGGCCGGTGTCGTCGTTCACCGCGATGGGGTTGAGCCGCACCGGGATGCCGGAGAGCAACCGCCCCAGCGCGACCGCGTCCTCCTCCCCCACGTTCACCCCGGCCATCATCACGTACTCGAGCGTCACCCGCCCCCGCCTCTCCGCGTGCTCCCGCACCGCGTCGA
>DAIEMM010000433.1 GCA_027349605.1 Anaeromyxobacteraceae bacterium | reverse complement strand
GGCGATGAACCAGGTGGAGTAGGTACCGGAGACGATGCCGATGAGCATCGCCATGGCGAAGTCGAAGATGGTGCCGACGCCGAAGACGAGGAGGCCGACGAGGGACAGGGCGGTGGCGAACGAGGTCAGGATGGTGCGTCCCAGCACCTCGTTGATGGAGGCGTTGACGATCTCGCCCAGCTTCTTGCCCTTCAGCTTGCCCTGGTTCTCGCGGATGCGGTCGTAGACCACCACCGTGTCGTTCACCGAGTAGCCGACCACCGTGAGGATCACGGCCACCGAGGTCAGGTTGAACTCCCGTCCGGTGAAGGCGAAGTAGCCCAGCGTGATGATGGCGTCGTGGAGGATGGCGATGATGACGCCGGGGGAGAACCGGAAGTCGAAGCGCAGGCCGACGTACACCACGATGAGGGCCATGGCGTAGAGGATGGCCTTGAAGCCCTGGTTGCGGAGCTCGCGCCCCACCGCCGGGCCGACGTACTCGACGCGGAGGACCTGGGGCTTCGCGTCGGCGAACTTGGCGCCCAGCTCCTTCTCGACCCGGTCCTGGATGCCCTGGGTGAGGACGGCCAGCGACCGCGTGCCCGCGGTGAGCCCCACCTCCTCGCGGATCTCCCGGACCTTGACCCCGGTCGACTCCACGACCGCCTGCAGCTCGGCCGGGGTGGGGAGGACCTGGAACTCGAAGTCGATCTTGTCGCCCACCTCCGGGCTGAAGGCCGGCGTTCCGATCACCGGGAACTTGGCCTTCACGGCGGCGACGATGCGGGCCGCGTCCTCGGGGGTGAGCAGCGCCACCCGCCCGACACGGACCAGGAAGCCGTGCTCGCTCTCGGGGCCGTAGGTCTGGACCATGGCGTCCTTGAACCCGAGAGCCTCGATCTGCTTCCGGATCTCGCCGGGATCGACGGCCTTGTCGAACTTCACCTGCATCTCCGTGCCGCCCGCGAAGTCCACGCCGTAGTTGAGGCCGTGGACCTGGGGGAGCGACCAGAGGATGACCGACAGGTTGAAGACGGTCGACAGGATGAGCGCGATCTTCCGCTTCCCGACGAAGTCGAACTTGGTCCCGTGGGGGATGATGTCGAAGGTCTTGAATTGCATCAGACGCTCAGCCGGGCGGTGTCGTGGCGCGTGAACCAGTCCACGATCACGCGCGTGACCACGATGGAGGTGAACATCGACGCGAGGAGGCCGATGATCAGGGTGACGGCGAAACCACGGACCGGACCGGAGCCGTACTGCATGAGGACCACGGCAGCCACCAGCGCGGTGACGTGGCTGTCGACGATGGTCCAGAAGACCTTGTCGTATCCCTGGTTGACGGCCTGCCGGACCGTCTTGCCGGCGCGGAGCTCCTCGCGGATGCGCTCGTTGATGAGGACGTTGGCGTCCACCGCCATGCCCAGGGTGAGCACGAATCCGGCGATGCCGGGCAGCGTGAGCGTGGAGCCCAGGAGCGACATGATGGCGAGCACGAGCAGGGCGTTCTCGATCAGCGCCACGTCGGCGATGACGCCGCTCGTCCGGTAGTAGAGCATCATGAAGAGCATGACCGCGACCAGGCCGACGAGGGCGGCGATGGTGCCCTGCCGCACGAGCTCGGGCCCGAGGGTGGCGCCGACGGAGCGCTCCTCGAAGATGGTGACCGGCGCGGGGAGCGCGCCCGCCTTGAGGACGATCGAGATGTCGTTCGCCTCCTGGAACTTCTCCTGGTAGTTGCGCCCGGAGCCCAGGGTGATCTGCCCGTTGCTGGAGATCTTGCCCTGGATGTACGGGGCGCTCTCCACCTTGGAGTCGAGCACGATGGCCATGCGACGCCCCAGGTTCTCGGTGGTGAGCCGCTCCATCAGGCGGGCGCCCTCGTGGGACATCGAGAAGGCGACCACGGGCTCGCCGACTCCCTTGGAGTTGTCCACCGACGGCCGGGCGTCGGAGATGTAGTCGCCGGTGAGCTCGGTCTTCGCCCGGAGCAGGTAGGTCCGGTAGAAGCGCTCCTTGACGAGGCCCTGCCCGACGGTCACCTCGCCGATGCCGATCTCCTGGTCGCGGGAGATGAGGGGCTTGAGCGTCTTCTCGATGATCGACTCGATCTCGGTGCGCTTGCTGGCCGCCACGTAGGTCGACTGGCGGCGGATGCCGGACGGCAGGTCCACCTGCTCGACGAAGTAGCAGCCGGTCTCGGGAAGCGGGAGCGCGATGCCGCCGTCCGGCCCCTGGGGGCAGGGCGGCATCTGGGTGCGCACGGCGTCGAGCGCCGGCGACTCGTCGTCGACGATCTTGAACTCGAGCTGCGCGGTGCGCCCGAGGAGGTCCTTGGCCTTGCCGGGATCCTTGAAGCCGGGGAGCTGGATCTGGATCTGGGCGTTCTGCTTGCGCTTGATGTCGGGCTCGGTGACGCCCCACTTGTCGACGCGGTTGCGGATGGTCTTCTCCGCCTGCTCGACGGCCTTCTCCTTGAAGTTCTTGATGACGTCGGGGCGGAAGGCGAACCACACCGTGCCCTCCGGCGCCCCGCCGGGAGCGGACATCTCCGCGCCGTAGAAGTCCTGGACCACCTGCTCGACCTGCTTCGGGTCGGTGGTGCGGACCTCCACGCGGTACCCGTCGGCCGACGGACCGGTCGAGGTGACGGGGACGTTCTTCCCCTTGAGGAAGTCGGCGATCTCGTCGGCGCGGCGGACCACCTTGGCCTTGACCGCGCGGTCGACGTCGACGCCCATCGCGAGCAGGATGCCGCCCTGCAGGTCGAGGCCGAGGTTGAGGTGCTTCTTCGCGTCGGGCGCCCAGCGGGGGACCGACTGCTCGTAGGCCGGCCCGTTCCGCTCCGCCGGGGGAAGCCGGAAGTAGGACCAGGTCGGCACGAGCTGCCAGACGGACCAGAGGAGGACGGCGAGGACGAGCCCCAGCCGCCAGTACCAGGTGCGCTCCATCTACTTCTTCTCCTTGGCGTCCTTCTCCGAGGAGCCCGTCACGTCCGACCAGGAGCCCGCCACCTGCCCCTTCACGATTCGCACCTTGTTGCCGCCCCCGAGGTCGAGGGTCACCGTCTTGTCCTCCACCTGGAAGACCTTGCCGATGATCCCGCCCTGGGTCACGACGTCCTGGCCCTTCTGCAGCTCGGCCACGAACGCCTGGTGCTTCTTCACCTGCTTCTGCTGGGGGCGGAAGAACACCAGGTAGAAGACCACGGCGATGAGGACGAAGGGGACGAGTTGCATCAGGGGGTTCGGCGCGTCCGGCGCGGTCTGCGCCAGGAAGGCCGTGAGGATCGAATGCATGAACGCTCCGGTCATGTGAAAAAGCGTCGTGTTTTAGCCATACTTTGCCCCGGCAAGCAACCCCGAAACGAGTCGCCGGGCGCGTCGAGCCGGCCCGCCCGCGTCTACCCGTCGAGCCCCCGGGCATACCCGTCCAGCCGGGCGCGCCGGAACGGCTCGAACCGCCCCTCCTGGATGGCCTCCCTCGCCCCTTCCATGAGCCGCAGGTAGTGATGCAGGTTGTGCACCGTGTTCAGCCGGAGACCCAGGATCTCGCCCGCCCGGAACAGGTGGCGCAGGTAGGCCCTCGAGAAGGTGGTGCAGGTGGTGCAGGTGCAGTCCGGGTCGAGCGGCCCCTCGTCGTCCGCGAAGCGGGCGTTCTTCACGTTGAGCCTGCCCCGGCTGGTGAAGAGCAAGCCGTTCCGGGCGGTCCGGGTGGGCAGCACGCAGTCGAACATGT
>DAIEMM010000412.1 GCA_027349605.1 Anaeromyxobacteraceae bacterium | reverse complement strand
CGCCACCGCGTCACCTCGGTGGGCTGGGTGCTGGACGAGGACGCCCGCCCCGGGCGCTTCCACCCGGAGCGGGCCCGCGAGGCCGGGGTCCCCGAGGGGGAGCTTTGGGGGGAGCTGCAGCGCGGGCGCCCGGTGACGGTGGCGGGCGGGCGGGTGGTCCACCCCGGGACCATCGTCGACGCCCCGCGCCGCGGACGCCGGATGGCGGTCACCGGCGACACCCGCCCCTGCCCGGCGACGGTCGCGGCGTCGCGCGGCGTGGATCTCCTGGTGCACGAGTGCACCTTCGGCGACGGCGAGGCGGCCCGGGCGGTCGAGACCACCCACTCCACGGCGAGGGAGGCTGGCCGGATCGCGCGGGAGGCGGGCGTGGCGCGGCTCGTGCTCACCCACCTCTCCACCCGCTACGACACCGAGCCGGCGCCGCTGCTCGCGCAGGCGAGCGAGGAGTTCGCCGGCGCCGTCGAGGTGGCCCGCGACGGGCTGGTGATCGAGATGCCTCTCCCGGAGTGAACGTGGGAACGCCCGCCGACGACCTGAAGCGCTGGATCCCGGGACTGCTCGCGACCTGGCGCGGCCTGCGCCGCGAGGTGCGCCGCGGCCCACGCCCCCCGGACGACCGGCTCCTCCCCGACGAGCTGCGCGAGGTGGCCGCGGCGGTGCAGCGCCTCTCGCTCGGGCTCACCCGGGACCGGAAGCTCATCGGGGCCCGCTACCTCGAGGACGACCGCCTGCTGGGCGCCTACCTGCTCTTCTACTGGCCGGTGTCATACCTCCAGGCGCGCGGCGTGCTCTCCGAGCTGCCGCGACGGCCGCGCTCGGCGCTCGACCTGGGCAGCGGTCCCGGGCCGGTGGCCTTCGCGTCCCTCGACGCCGGCGCCGCCGAGGTGGTGGCCGCCGACCGGTCGGCCCGCGCGCTGGCCGCGGCGCGCCGCCTCGCCACCGAGATGGGCGAGCCCATCGCCACCCGCGAGTGGGACCCGCAGCGGCGTGGCGACCTGTCCGGCCTGGCCGGGGGGCGCAAGCTCGACCTCGTCACCCTGGGTCACGTGGTGAACGAGCTCTTCCCGGGAGAGGGCGCGGCGGAGCGTCGCGCCGGCCTGCTGGAGCAGGCGCTCGACCTGCTCGCGCCCGGAGGCTCGCTGGTGGTGATCGAGCCGGCCCTGCGCGAGACCTCCCGGGCGCTGCTCGAGGTGCGGGACCTGCTCGTGGCCCGCGGCGTGGCCGTGCGCGCCCCCTGCCTGTTCCGTGGCGCCTGCCCGGCGCGGGTCCGCCCCACCGACTGGTGCCACGCCGAGCGTCCGGTCGATCCGCCTCCGCTCGTCGAGGAGATCGCCCGGCGCGCCGGGCTGCGCAAGGAGGCGGTGAAGATGAGCTACCTCGTGCTGGCGCCGAAGGGGGAAGGGTGGAGGGAACCGCCGCCCGGGCTCGTCTTCCGCATCGTGTCCGAGCCGCTGCCGTCGAAGGGAAGGCTGCGCTACATGGGGTGCGGGCCGGAGGGGCGCAAGGGTCTCGCGCTGCAGGAGAAGGACGTGACGCAGCGGAACCGGGCGTTCGAGCACCTGCTGCGGGGGGACGTGGTCGGGATCGCCACGGTCGAGCCGCGCGGCGACGGGCTCAGGCTCTCGCCGGAGTCCGACGTGCGGGTGATCGCGGCGGCCGGGAGGCCGGTCACGTAAGGCGCCCGAGCACGAGGCGCCTTCGGCCCGATCACGTCGGCCGCCGGCGGGTGGGTCGCGCCGCTCCGAGCAGCCGTCCTCGGGAGAAGGGTGCTCGTCGGTCGCATGGCGTCGAGGATCCCGGGCCTGGCGGCCCGGGGCTCGACGCGCCCTGCGGGCAGCTCGTCGCGGCGCGACCCCCGCCGGCTGGGACGGCACGGGCCGAAGGCGACGCGGGTGTGCTCGGCTCGAGAGGACGCCCATCCGCCAGACGCCCGGGGTGACCGCGTCGGGCGCCGCCTCCGCAGCGACCCGCCCGGGCTCCCCTGCCGGAGCGGCCTCGGGGCGAATGCTCCGATCGTTTGCCGCGACCCCGGGTTCCCCGGAGAGCGAGGACAAGCGGCGCGGAGACGCGGGCCACCCCGGGGCGCTTGGGCCACGGTGTTCTGCGGCGCCATCCGGCCGCGTGCACCCTTGCCGCGAGGACCCGGCGCCCCCAGCGTCGCGGGCTACCCGGAACCGCCGGCATCCGGGAGGGCCACCCGGCGACGAGGCCCACCCCGGGGCGCCGGCATCCGCGAGGACGCGCCCGCGCCCGCCCGGCCGTCACGGCGCCGCGGCGCGCCGCCCCTGGAACAGCTCGCTCATGATCTCCTCCAGCGGCGGCTCCTCCACCGTGAGGTCGGTCACCGGCAAGGAAGAGAGCAGCCGGCCGACGACGCTCGCCACCTGGTCGCCGGGGACGCGGTACACGGCCTGGCCGTCGGCGTGGGAGAGCAAGGCGCCGAACCGGGAGAGCTCCAGCTCCGGCACCGGCTGGCCGAGCCCGACGACCACCCGCTTGTCGGGCCGGATCTCGCGGGAGAGCGTGCGGAGGTCCCCGTCGTAGATGAGCCGCCCCTTGTCGATCACCACCACCCGGGGGCAGAGGGCGAGCACGTCGTCCATGTAGTGGCTGGTGAGGACCACGGTGGCCCCGTGCCGCTCGTTGTAGGAGCGGATGAACTCCCGGACCGTGGCCTGCATCGTCACGTCGAGGCCGATGGTGGGCTCGTCGAGGAAGAGCACGCGCGGCCGGTGGATGAGCGAGGCCGCCAGCTCGCACTTCATCCGCTCCCCGAGCGAGAGCTGGCGCGTGGGCTTGTCGACCACGCCGCCGAGGTCGAGCAGGTCGACCAGCTCGCGAATGCGCGACGCGAACTCCGGGCGCGGAATCTCGTAGATGGCCCGGTTCAGGGCGAAGGTCTCGGCGGGGGGAAGGTCCCAGAGGAGCTGCTGCTTCTGCCCCATCACCAGGGTGATGGACTTGAGGAAGGCGTTCTCGCGGCGTGCCGGTACGAAGCCGGCCACCCGGACCTCGCCGGCGCTCGGGTGCAGGAGGCCGGAGAGGACCTTCAGCGTGGTGGTCTTTCCCGCCCCGTTCGGACCGAGGAACCCGACCCGCTCCCCGGGCCCGACGGAGAAGGAGATGCCGTCGACGGCCTTGACCGGCTCGTAGCGGCGGCGGAAGAGGGAGCGGATCGACGCGCCGAGCCCCGGCTGGCGCCGGTGGACCTTGTACTCCTTGCGCAACTCGCGGACCTCGATCACGGCACGCCACGATAAGGCCGTGCGCCAAGGGCGGCAACGGTTAGGGGATCCGCATGCGAAGACTCTCCCTGCTCGCCACGATCCTCGCCGGCTGTGCGCATACCCCGTCCGGTCCGCCGCTCCGGACCGTCGAGCACGTCGACCTGCAGCGCTACATGGGGCTCTGGTACGAGATCGCCACCATTCCCATGTCGTTCCAGAAGGGGTGCGTGGGCGTCACCGCCACCTACACGCTCCGTCCGGACGGAGACGTCGACGTGGTGAACACCTGCCGCAAGGAGAGGCTCGACGGCCCGGAGCGGTCGGTCGAGGGCAAGGCCTGGGCCGTCGACCCCTCGAACGCCAGGCTGGAGGTCCAGTTCTTCTGGCCCTTCCACGGCGCCTACTGGATCATCGACCTCTCCCCTGACTACCAATGGGCGGTGGTGGGCCACCCCAGCCGCGAGTACCTCTGGATCCTGTCGCGAACGCCGCAGATGGACGCCCCCACCTACGACGCCATCCTGGGCCGCCTCCGCGCGCAGGGGTACGACACGTCACTATTGGTTAAAACCCCGCAGCTGCCCGCCAGGGGCTGAGGAACGGCATGGCCGCGAGGAAGC
>DAIEMM010000406.1 GCA_027349605.1 Anaeromyxobacteraceae bacterium | reverse complement strand
GACCTGGGGATCGAGTTCCTGGCCGCCGGCTACCGCCCCTGGGGCACCCCGCAGACGGCGCAGTGGGTGCCCAAGGAGCGCTACGCGGCGATGCGCCCGTTCCTCGCCGCCCGCGGCCGCCTGGCGCCGGACATGATGTCGATGACCGGGTCGGCCCAGGCCTCCTTCGACTTCGCGAGCGAGCGGGACGCCGGAGAGAAGCTGCGCGTCGCCCTCGGGGCCCAGCCGGCGGTGGTGGCCCTTTGCGCCAACTCCGCGGTGGTCCGCGGGGCCGAGCCGGGCTGGCAGAGCTACCGCACCGAGGTCTGGAACCACACCGACCCGGACCGCTGCGGGATCCTCCCTTTCGCCTTCGAGCCGGGTTTCGAGGAGGACGCCTACGGGCGCTACGCCGGTTGGGCCCTCGACGCGCCCATGGTGTTCCTGCGGCGGGAGGGGCGCTACCTCGACACCGGAGGGATCACCTTCCGCAGGTTCCTGTCGGAGGGGCTGCAGGGACACCGGGCCACGCTCGCCGACTGGGAGGACCAGCTCTCGGTGCTCTTCCCCGAGGTGCGCATGAAGGGGGTCATCGAGGTGCGCGGGGCCGACGGCGTGCCTCCCCCGATGGTGAAGGCGCTGGCCGCCTTCTGGAAGGGCATCCTCTACTCCCGGGAGTCGCGCGACTGGGCCTGGGACCTGGTGCGCCGCTGGTCGCTGCCCGAGCGGGTGGCCCTCCGCGACGCCGCGGCCCGCCACGGGTTGCGGGCCGCCACCCCCGACGGGCGCTCGCTCGCCGCCCTGGCCGTCGACCTGGTGGAGGCGGCCAGCCTGGGGCTCTGCCGCCAGGGAGCGTGCGGCCAGAAGGGGGAGGACGAGCGCATCTGGCTCGCCCCGTTCGCCGAGAGGGCGGCCGAGGCCCGCTACCCGGCCGACGAGGCGCGCTCCGCGTTCCGCGCCGGCGGGGATGCCGCGCTCTCCACCCACCTCCGGATCGCGGGCTGAGGGCGCCGCGCCGAGGTTGGCCTTTGCCGTGCACCACGGGTGCGTGGGAAGATGCTCGCTCTGAAGAGCGAACCCCGAAAGAACGGGCCGGGAGGCGTCCCGCCCTCCGAGGCTCCCGGCCCCTGCTCCCTCCTGGGAGCCATCGGCGAGGACGCCCCCTTCGGCATCGCGGTCGCCGCGCCCGACCTGCGCTGCGATGCGGTGAACCCGGCCTTCGCCGAGATGGTCGGCGTCGACCCCGGCGCGGCCGCGGGGAGGCCGCTCCCCGAGATCATGCGCGGCGCGTCGCCGGCGCTCTTCGAGGGGATGAGCGCGGTGCTGGCCGACGGGCGTCCCCGCTACCGCATCCCGGTGGTGCTGGACGTGGCCGGCGAGACCCGCCGCGCCGACTTCACCCTCTACCGGACCCGGAGCGAGCTGGGCGAGCCGCGGGTGGTGGCCCTGGCGCGCGACCTGGGCACGCTGCCGCCGGCCCTGGGGGCGGAGCGCTCGGCCCGGCTGCGCCCCGAGGCGGTGGCCGAGCGCATGGCCCGGCTCCAGGAGGTGACCGCGGCCCTCTCGGCGGCGGCCGCCGAGCGGGAGGTGGCGGAGGTCATCCTGGGCGTGGGGCTCCACGTGCTCGGAGCCAGCGGAGGCAGCCTGTGCTTCCCGGCGGGCGGCGTGCTCGAGGTGTCCCATGCGGCCGGCTCGATGGCGGGCTCCGACGCGGTCCTGGGTGCGCTGCGGGCCCCGCTGGAGGAGGCCTTCCTGCGCGAGGAGCCGGTCTGGATCGGTTCCGCCGGCGACCTGCGCACCCGTTACCCGGCCCTGGTCCCGGCCGGATCCGCGGTGAGCGAGGCGGCCTGGGCCGCCCTGCCGCTGCGGGTGCGCGGCCGCACCGTGGGGGCACTCGGCATCGGCTTCGCCGGCACCCACGCCTTCGGCGAGGAGGAGCGGGGCTTCATCGAGGCGCTGGCCCACCACTGCGCCCAGGCGGTGGACCGGGCCCGGCTCTACGAGACGCAGCGGGAGCTCCGGGCGCAGGCGGAGGAAGAGGCCGAGACCCGGGAGCTCCTGGTCCGGGAGCTGCGCCGCACGCTGCGGGAGCGCGACGAGTCGGCCGCCCTCCTCGACGCGCTCTTCGGCAACGCGCCGGTGGGGCTCGCGCTCCTCGACCAGGAGATGCGGTACCTGCGCGCCAACGCCTATCTCTCGTCGCTCCACGAGGTCCCGGCCGAACGGATGCTCGGCCGCAACCTCTGGGAGGTCACGCCGCAGGTGGCCCGCGACGACCTGGTCCGCGACTTCCAGGACGTGGCCGAGGGACGCACCCCGCTGGCGGAGCGGACGGTGGTGGCGCCTCCCCGGGTGCCGGGCGAGACCCACCGGACCTTCGTCGTCACACTGTACCCGGTGACGGTGGCGGCCCGGCTCATCGGCGTGGGCGCGCTGGTGCGCGAGGTGACCGAGCAGCGCATCGCCGAGCAGTCCCGGCGCCACGTCCTCGGCGTGGTCGGGCACGACCTGCGCAGCCCGCTCATGGCCATCACGGCCTCGGCCGAGCTCCTCGCCGCCGGCCCCCTCGACGAACGGGCGGCCCGCTCGGTGGGGCGCATCCTGCGCGCGTCCGGGCGGATGGACGGCATCATCCGGGCCCTCGTCGACTACACGTCGGTGCAGGGAGGCCCCGGGATCGTGCTCCACCCGCGCCCCACCGAGCTCTCCTCGCTCCTGCGCGCGGTGGCCGAGGAGTGCGAGGCGGCCCACGCCGGGCGGACGGTGCGGGTCACCGCTCCCGAGCCGGTTCACGGTGAGTGGGACGGGGACCGGATCGGCCAGGCGGTGGCCAACCTGGTGGGGAACGCGCTGCAGTACAGCCCGGAGGACACCCCGGTGGAGGCGGCCTGCTGGCTCGACGGCGACGCCGCGGTGGTCGAGGTGACCAACTTCGGCCCCCCCATCCCCGCCGACCAGGTGGCCCACCTCTTCGAGCCCTTCCGGCGCGGCGACGACGAGCGCAGCCAGAGACGCAAGGGGCTCGGGCTCGGTCTCTACATCGCCGTGCAGATCGCCGCCGCCCACGGCGGGAACATCCGGGTGCGCTCCGACGCGGCGGCCGGGACCACCTTCTCGGTGCGGATGCCCCGCCGCGTCAGCCGTGAGCGTGGCCGAGCGACTTGAGCGCCCACATGGCCGCGAGGCCGGCGAGCAGCGCCAGCGAGATCTTCCAGCGGTTGCCGCCCCGGCGATGCAGGTCGGGCAGGATGTCGGAGAGCGAGAGCTGCAGGAAGGACCCGGCGCTGGCCGCGAGCGCCACCGCCGTGAAGCCGCGGGCCGCCACCACCCGGTCGAGGACCAGGAAGACGGCCGCGCCGAGCGGCACCATCAGGGCGAAGCTGGCGTTCATGAGGAGCGCCTTCCGCCTCCCGTAGCCCTCGGCCCGCAGGATGGCGGTGAGCGAGACCGAGGAGGGGATCTTGTGGGCCAGGATGGCCACGAAGACGAGCAGCCCCAGCGCCGGGTCGCTCTGGGCCGCGCCCAGCGCGAAGCCGTCCACCAGCGTGTGGAGGGACAGGCCCACGAAGGCGGCGAGCCCCATCGTGTGCACGTCGCAACCGGTGGCCTCGTGGGCGTGGTCGTGCCCGGCGTGCTCGCGCAGGCCGTCGGGTGTCGGCGCCGGGTGGCCCAGCAGCCGCTCGGAGGGGCCGGGCTCGGCGCAGACGTGGACCAGGACGAACCGCTCGAGCAGGAAGAGGAAGAGGAAGCCCGCCACCGTCCAGGGGACGACGTCGGGGCCGCCCAGGTGGACCGCCTCGGGCAGCATGTGGAAGAAGGCCGCGCCGAGCATGACGCCCGCCGAGAAGGAGAGGAGCGCGTCGCTCCGGGCGCGATTGCCCAGGAGCGGCAGAACCCCGCCGGCCAGCGAGCCGGTCAGGATGGCGCCGGAGTAGGCGGCGAGCGTCAGGGTCTCGTTCACGGCTGGTTCACTCGGAGATGGCCTCGCGCGCCGCGAGGGAAGGGTCGAACTCGAAGGGGGCGCCGGGCGGGAAGTGGCGGTCGAGCAGCCCGGCGACGCCGGCGGCGTCGCCCACCGCGGTGGCGTCGCGCCGGAAGTGGACCCCGCCCTTCAACCCGCGGGTGTACCAGAGCAGGTGCTTGCGCAGCTCGCGCACGGCGTGCCCCTCCGCCGCGGCAGGGTCCTCCCCGTCGCGCTGGCGGGCCCGATGCTCGACCTGGAGGCCGACGTGGCGCATCACCGTCTCCACCCACTCGTCGCGGGTGGGCGCCCCCGGCATCTCCCGGCCCGCCTCGGCCGAGCGGAGGTCGCGGAAGATCCAGGGGTTGCCGCAGGCGCCGCGGGCCACCAGCACCGCGTCGCAGCCGGTCTCGCGCCGCATGCGCAGCGCGTCGGCGGCCGACCAGACGTCCCCCGAGCCCAGCACCGGGATCGAGACCGCCTCCTTCACCGCGCGGATGAGCGACCAGTCGGCGCGCCCGGCGTACCCCTGCGAGCGGGTCCGGCCGTGCAGGGCCACGGCGGAGGCTCCACCCGCCTCGGCGGCGCGGGCGACCTCCACGCAGTTCACCGTGGCGTCGTCCCAGCCGGCGCGGATCTTCACGGTGACCGGGACCCCTGCGGCCCGGACCACCTCCCGCACCGCGGCCTCCACCGCCGCCGGGTCGCGGGCCAGCGCCGCGCCCGCCCCGGTGCCGCAGACCTTCCGCACCGGGCAGGCCATGTTGATGTCGACGATCCCGGCCCCCGCCTCCACCGCCGCCGCGGCGCCGCGCGCCAGCACCTCGGGCTCGGCGGCGAAGATCTGCACGGCGAAGGGGACCTCGGCCGGATCGCGGTCGAGGTAGGAGAGCGTCTGCGACGTTCCGTGAACGAGGCCGTGGGCGCTCACCATCTCCGTGTACGCGAAGGCGGCTCCCATCTCCCGGCAGATGGCGCGGAAGGGGCGGTCGCTCACCCCGGCGAGCGGCGCCAGGAAGAATCGTCCGGAGAAGGTGTGCGGGCCGATGTGCATCGGAGCCCCTCCTAGCACGAAGGGGGCGCGGCCGCACGGCGGGCGCCCCACCCCGGGCGGACCCGCGACGGCCGTGGTAAAGGCAGGGAACCCGGATGACGCCCGCGGTCGCCATCGCCTCCCTCCTCCTCTCCCTCTCCGCGGCGCCCCCGCGCCACGTCACGCTGGTGTACGCCGCGGACCTGGGGGGCTGGCTCGAGCCGTGCGGCTGCAGCGCCAACCAGCGCGGGGGCCTGGCCCGCGCCGCGACCGCCATCGCCCGCATCCGGAAGGAGAACCCGGACACCGTCTTCGTGGCGGGCGGCGACCTGCTCTTCGGGGGACCCATCGACCCCGAACGGAGGTCCCAGGACCTCTCGGCGGCGCGGACCATGGCCGAGGCGCTCCGGGTGATGGGGCTGGCCGCCTCCTGGCCGGGAGAGCGGGACCTCGCCGCCGGGAAGCGCTTCCTCGCAGAGACCGGCCTGCCCTTCACCCGCAGCAAACGGATCGGGCAAGTGGGCTTCGGGGGGCTGGGCTCGGTCCCCCGCGCGCCGATCCGGGTGGCGGTCGTCCACGAGGGGGGGAGCCGGGCCGCCGTGGGCCGGGCCGGGCAGGCCCGCGCGGAGGGCGTCGACCTCCTCCTCGCCGCGCACCGCGAGGGGCTCCTCGACGACGACGCCAGCCGGGCCGTCCTCGACGCGGCGGTGCCGGTGGTGCAGGTGCAGGGGCGCGGCCAGGCGCTGGCCCGCGTCGACTTCTTCCTGCGGGGGGACCGCACCCGGGGCTTCCTGGTGCTCCCCGGGCCGTCGCAGCGCGCGGAGGAGCTCGACCTGCTCGCCGAGCGTCGCGCCGAGTACGGCCGCCGCCGGGCCGCCGCCGAGGCCTCCGGGAACCCCGCCCTCGCGGCGGCGCTCTCGGGAAAGCTGGAGTCGCTCGCCGCGCGCGAGAAGGAGCTGCGCGCCGAGCCGCCCCCGGTGCCGCCCACCGACCGGCCCTCGATGCAGATCTCCTTCGTCCCGCTCGACGACGAGGTGCCCGAGGACCCGGCCGTGCGCCGGATCCTCACCCGGCACTACGGCGCCGTGGCGCGGGCGAACCTGGCCGCCGCGAAGGCCGGCGGGCGCCCGTGCCCGGATCCGGCGAGGGACGCGCCCTCGTTCATCGGGGTGGACGAGGTCCCGCCCGGAGGCACGCGCGATTGCCGCAACTGCCACCCGGCCGCGTTCGCCTCCTGGGAGCGGACGTCGCACGCCTCCGCCTACGCGACGCTGGAGAGGGGCAACCGCCAGTTCGACCTCGACTGCGTCTCCTGTCACGTCACCGGCTGGAAGCTCCCCGGCGGACCTTGCGACGTGGCCACCACGGCCGGACGCCGCAACGTGCAGTGCGAGGCCTGCCACGGCCCGGCCAGCCTCCACGCGATCGACCCGCCGGGGCACGTCCAGCGCGATCCGCCGCCGTCCACCTGCACGCGGTGTCACACACCGGAGCACTCCACCGGCTTCGAGCCGGCCAGCTTCCGCAGCCGCATCGTCGGACCCGGGCACGGCGATGTCGGGAAAGCACCCACCTCGCCCTGATCCGTGACCTGGCAGCAGGGGACACCACCGGGTAGAATGAGCCGGCGCAGTACCCCCCCCTCGCCGGACACGAGTGTCGATGACCAGGACCACCTTCCTGATTGCATGGCTCGCGATGGCCGCCGCCACCCCCGCGCTGGGGGA
>DAIEMM010000401.1 GCA_027349605.1 Anaeromyxobacteraceae bacterium | reverse complement strand
GCGGGGGGAAAGAGACCCCGCATCGGCATCACGGTGTCGGGCAAGGTGGCAAACGCGGTGATCCGGAACCGAATCAAGCGCTGGGTGCGCGAGGCCTTCCGGGCCGTGGCCGCCGATCTGCCTCCAGTGGACCTGGTGGTGATCGCGCGGACCGGCGCCGCGGAGATCGGCCTGGACGGCGCCCGCGCCGCGCTCTGCGCCGCCCGTGATCGGCTGGCACGGGAGGGTACGCGGTGAAGGGCACGAGCCCGGCCGCCCTGCCCCTCGTGGGCATCCTGCGCGCGTACCAGTGGCTGGTGTCGCCGCTGGTGCCGCCGTCGTGCCGGTTCTACCCGTCCTGCTCGGTGTATGCGGTGACGGCGCTCCAGCGTCACGGCGCCGTGAAGGGAAGCTGGCTGGCGGCACGCCGCGTGGCGCGGTGCCACCCGTTCCACCCCGGCGGCCTCGACCCGGTCCCGTAGGGAACATCTCGCAGAAGAAGGCAGGTACGACTTGAACGACAGCAAGCGCATCATGTTCGCCGCCCTCGGTTCGGTGCTGATCCTCTTCGCGTGGAACGAGTTCTTCATGCCGAAGAAGGGCAAGGCCGGCCCGGACGCGGCGAAGGTCGCCGAGGGAGCGCCCTCGCCCTCCGGCCCGCAGGTGCCCGCGGCGGAATCGAAGAGCGCGCCTCCCCCGGTGGTCGCGGCCGTCGCCCCGTCCACCCCGGAGGAGACGGTTCTCCTCGAGACCCCGGAGTTCCGTGCCACCTTCTCGAGCTGGGGCGGTGCGCTGAAGAGCCTCGTCCTGAAGGAGGATACCTACCGGAAGCGCGGCAAGGCCGAGATTCCCGACCAGCCCATCGACCTCGTGCACGTTCGCGAGGGGGAGGCCCTGCCGCTGTCGGTCCTGCCCTCGGCCGAGCTGGGGGGCGGCTCCGACCCGGGCACCGACCCGCTGGTGCGTGCCCCCATGCGCGTCGTCGCGAAGGACGCGAGGAGCGTCACCTTCGAGGGAAGGCTCGGCGACGTGGACGTGCGCAAGACCTTCCAGGTCGGCACGAAGCCCTACCAGATCGACGTCGAGCTGGCGGTGGGCGGCGGCGAGAAGGCCGGCACCGTGGCCCTCCTCTACACGGCGTTCCAGGCCCCCGACGCGCCGAAGGCCGGCTTCTTCTCCGGCGGCGAGGTCTTCGAGTCGGTGATCCCGGTCTGCCGGGCGGGCGACAAGACCGAGCGCTTCGACGGCAAGGAGCCCCTTAAAATTCTCCCCGGCCCGCCGCGCTGGCTGGGGCTCGACCAGCACTACTTCGTCTCGGCCCTCATGCCCCAGTCGGCGGAGGGGAGCTGCTTCTTCGCCAGGCTGCCCACCGCGGGAGAGAGCCTGGCCGGCCTGCGCATCCCGGTGGACCGGGCCGCCCGGGCCACCTTCCAGCTCTACGTGGGCCCCAAGCAGATCGGCCTGCTCCGGGCCTACGGCCGCGATCTCGAGACCGCCATCGACTACGGCCCGGTCTCCAACTACTTCGCCTTCTTCGCCCGCATCCTCCTGTGGGTGATGCAGAAGTTCCACGGCTTCGCCCACAACTGGGGCGCGGCCATCATCCTCCTCACCCTCCTGGTGAAGGCCCTCCTCTATCCACTAACAGTGAAGTCGATGATGTCCATGCAGGAGATGAAGAAGCTCCAGCCCAAGGTGGACGCGCTCAAGGCCAGGTACGGGGACGACAAGGAGAAGATGAACCAGGAGGTCATGCGGCTCTACCAGGAGCACAAGGTGAACCCGCTCGGCGGGTGCCTGCCGCTGCTCCTGCAGATGCCGGTGTGGCTGGCCCTCTACGCCACCCTGCAGACCTCGGTGGAGCTCTACCGGCAGCCCTTCCTGTGGGTGAAGGACCTGACGGCCTACGACCCCCTCTACATCCTGCCGCTCGCCATGGGCGCCTCCAGCTTCATCATGCAGAAGATCTCGCCGCAGCCGGCCGACAACGCCCAGGCGAAGATGCTGCTCTACTTCATGCCGATCTTCTTCACCTTCATCATGCTGAAGCTCCCGGCAGGACTGACCCTCTACATCTTCGTGAACAACCTGCTCTCCATCGCGCAGCAGCAGTGGATCATGCGCAAGGACCGCAAGGCCACCGCCGCCGCCGCGGCGTCCTGACGCCGGAAGGGGAAGCGGATGCACGACGTCGAGCGGGAGAGCGCGCCGCCGCCGCGCGAGGCCCCGGAGAAGGTGGAGCGGGCGCGGGGCTTCTGCACCGAGCTGCTCTCACGGCTCGGCGCCGCGGTGGACGTGAGCGTCCGGGAGACCCCGGAGGCCATCGGCGTCTCGCTCTCGCCCCGGGAGGGCAACGGCGTCGAGCTCTCCGGCCCGCTGGTCGAGGCCGTGCAGGTCCTCGCGAACCGGGTGGTGAACCCGCGCGCCGAGGGGCGCAAGTGGGTGAACCTGGAGGTGGGCGGGTTCCCCGAGGGGGGCGACCCGGCCATGCGCGCCATGGCGCTCCGGCTCGCCGAGGCGGCGCGGCGTACCGGGAAGGTGCTGGCCGTCTCGCCCATGAGCCCGCGGGACCGCCGCGCGGTGCACCTCGCGCTCCTCGAGGAGGACGGGGTGACCACCCGGAGCGAGGGCGAGGGGATCTTCCGCCAGTTGCTCGTCATCCCCGGGCCGAAGCCGAAGGGGCCCGGGTCGGAGCCCTAGCCCCGTGGCGCGCGAGAAGACCCGGGACGAGAAGCTCTTCGCGGCAGCCGTCCTGCGCCGGTCCTTCGAGCTCTCCGGAGACGAGCAGCGGCAGGGGTTCCAGTTCGTCTACCAGGGCGTGCTCCGGGACCTCGGCCTCGCGGACGAGGACGTGGCCGATTTCCTCTCCGGGCACCTGCTCGAGGTGGACGCCGCCATCGGACGGCGCCGCGGATAGCGGAGGCACGGATGGACGCCCCCTTCGCCGAGACGCTCGAGCAGGGAGCGCGCGCGCTGGGGGTGGTGCTCGACGGCCCGGCCCGGTAGAAGCTCGAGCGCTACGCCGACCGGCTGCTCGCCTGGAACCGGAAGGTGAACCTCACCGCCATCACCGACCCGGCGGAGCTGGCCGAGAAGCACATCGTGGACAGCCTGGCCCTGGTTCCGGAGGTCCAGGGGGCGGCGACGCTGCTCGACATCGGGAGCGGCGCCGGGCTTCCGGGAATCCCCCTCGCCATCGCCCTCCCCTCCCTCGAGGTGACCTGCTGCGACACGGTGGCGAAGAAGGTGGCCTTCGTGAAGGCGGTCGCGGCCGAGCTCGACGTGAGGGTCCGCGGCGTGGTGGCCCGGGCCGGAGGACAGCCGGAGAGGGAGGGACTGCCGCAGGCCGAGGTGGTGGTGAGCCGGGCCTTCGCCGACCCGGCGCGGTGGCTGCCGCTCGCCGCGCACTACCTCGGGCCGGGCGGGCGGATCCTCGCCACCCTCGGGAGGGAGGTCGACGAGGAGGCGCTGCGGGGTGCCGGCGTCACGGCCGGCCTCGTGCTCCTCGGCGTGCGCCGGCTCCTGCTGCCCCGGTCGGGCGCCCATCGGGCGGTCGCCACCTTCGTGCGCAGGAACTGATCCGGAGCCCCTCCCGGCACGGCGTGTTCCACGTGGAACACCGGTCCCCTCCCCGCCCGGCGTTCCACGTGGAACATGGG
>DAIEMM010000398.1 GCA_027349605.1 Anaeromyxobacteraceae bacterium | reverse complement strand
TGCGGAAGCGGCTGCGGAAGCGGCTGCGGAGGCGGCTGCGGAGGCGGCTGCGGAGGCGGCTGCGGAGGCGGCTGCGGAGGCGGCTACGGAAATGTCACCTATCGTGAAGTTATCTGGGTCGGTTCAACCGTGTGCAACCGGAACCGCCCCCGCAACCGGAATCGCCCCGCCCCCCGCAACCACCCCCCCGCCGAAAACGAAGAGGCCCGGCCCCCACACGGGAACCGGGCCATCCATCGTCCGGCGGGGCCGTCCGCTAGTTCGCCGCGTGCGGCTTGCGCCTCGGGATCAGCTCCTCGAGGATCCGCGTCGCCCCGTAGATCTTGTCGAGCGCCTCGGTGATGGCCGCGGTGTCGACCGCCACGGTGCGGTTCAGCTTCTCGTCGAAGCCGTACTTCCCGCCCAGCGACCAGATGTTCCCGTCGAACACCAGGCCCACGATCCGGCCGTCCCGGGCGACCACCGGCGAACCGGAGTTGCCGCCGATGATGTCGGTGGTGGCCGCGAAGTCGAACCGGGTCTGCAGATCCAGCCGCGGCTTCGCGTCGAGCCAGCTCTTCGGCAGCGCGAACGGCGCCCGGCCGGTGTCGCGGGCGAAGGCCCCCTCCAGGGTGGTGAATGCGGGGACGACCTTCTTGCCCTCGGTCCAGCCCTTGACCGTTCCGTAGCTGAGACGCAGCGTGAAGGTCGCATCGGGGTACCCGGAGGTCCCCTCGAGGGCCAGGCGGGCCTGGGCGATGGTCTCCGATCCCTTCTTCACCACCGACTCGATCTCGTCCTCGTACATCTTCCGGACCGCGCGGGCGTCCGGGTCGACGGCCCGGGCGAAGGCGATCATGGGGTCCTGCGAGGCGTCCACCGCGGCCTTGCCGCCCTCCCAGAGCTGCTTGCGCAGGGCCAGGTCGCGGAGCTTCGTGCCCGAGACCAGCCTCTTCGCCACCTCGGCCGGGGACTCCTGGCCCAGGACCCTCTTCGTGAAGGCGTGATCCGGCCCCAGGGTCTCGCGCAGCTTGGTGAGCGACCAGGTCAGCTTGAAGATCTCGAACTCGTCGTCGATGGGGGCGGAGCTGAAGAGCGACTGGGTGACCGCGGGGAGCTTCGCCTCCTGGTACTCCTCGAGCCGGTCCTCGTTCTTCCGCTGCCGCTCGTCGGCGCCGCGGACCAGCGTGCGGGCGAACTGGAAGTAGGAGGTCATGAAGCCCGCCGGCCCCATCACGTAGTTCACCTCGTCGCGGACGTTCCTCTTGAGGTCCTCCGCCTGCTGGATGGAGGCGTAGGCCTGCAGGGCGGCCCGGCCGTCCTTGCGGCCGCCGAGCTTCTTGCGGAAGGCCGCCTCGGCGGCCGCCTTCTGCGCGAAGAAGTCCCGGTCGACGAGCGCCTCGCGCTCGCCCTTGAGCGCCTTCAGGGAGTTCTCGACCATGAAGAGCAGGCCGTTCGAGACCCGCTTCTGCTCGGGCCCGCGGTTCTGGAACTCGGTGAGGGCGCCGCGGAGCTCGGAGAGGCGCATGAGGGTGGCCGGCAGCTGGACGTCGCGCTGGTACTGGAGCTCCGCCATGGTGAGCTGCCGGTCGGTGCCGCCCGGGTGGCCGGACACGAAGACCACGTCGCCCTCCGACGGGCCGGCCGGGTTCCAGGCCAGGAAGTCCTTCGACTGGAGCGGCTTGCCGTCGTCGTAGACGCGCACGAGCGACATGTCGAGGTCGTAGCGCGGGAACATGAAGTTGTCGGGGTCGCCGCCGAAGAAGGCGATGGCGAACTCGGGGGCGAAGACCATGCGCACGTCCTGGTAGCGGCGGTACCGGTACAGGTCGTAGCGGCCGCCGTGGTAGAGCGTCACCACGTTGCAGCGGAGCGCCGGGGAGGTCTGGCACTCGGTCTCGATCCGCCCGCTCTCCGCCTTCTGGGCGTCGTTGAACTTCTGGCCGGTGAGGCCGGCGGTGGCCTTCTTCAGGCGCGCGGTGACGTCGGTGATCTCGACGAGCTGGTTCACCTCCATCACCGGGCACTTCACCTCGTCGGCCGCGGTCTTCGCCTGGAAGCCGGTGGCCAGGTAGTCCTTCTCCGCGCTGGAGAGGTCCTGGAGGCAGCTCTCGACGCAGTGGTGGTTCGTCAGCACGAGCCCGTTCGGCGAGACGAAGCTGGCCGAGCAGCCCTGGGCCAGCCGCGCCGAGGAGAGGCGGACGTGGTCGAGCCAGGCGTCGTCCACCTTGACCCCGTACTTCTTCTCCAGCTTCGCCTTGGGGAATCCGTTGTACGTCCACATGCCCTCGTCCGCGTGGGCGGAGGTGGCGGCCGTGCAGAGCACGAGAAGCGCGACGATGATTCGCATCGAGGAGGTCTCCGGGTGAAGGACGCGGGCCCCGGGAAGGGGCAGCCGGCCCGCCCCTGATAAGGCCGGACGATTCCCGAGTCAAGCGAGGCCTGGCCGCCGCCGTCGCCCGATTTCTGGACCCGGCGCTCCCCGGGGATAGGCTTGCCGCCATGGACGACGCCGAGCGCGAGTGGGTGGGGCTGGTGGCCCATTTCCAGGAGATCGACCGCCGCCTGCGGGCGGAGCCTCCCCGGCGGGAGCCGGTCCTCCCGGCCGATCTCGACGTCGACGCGGAGCTGGATCGCTGCTTCTCGCAGCCCGGCCGGAGCGTGTGGGTGAGCGTGGTATAACCGGCACCCGATGAGCCGTTTCAAGATCTGGGGCTATGCGGCGCTGGTGGTGGCGATCGGCCTGGCCGGCGTCTGGGTGTTCACGCAGCGGGCGGCGCCCCGGCGATGGAGCAGGTCGCGGTCACGCTCCGCTCCGGGGCGCTCCAGTTCGAGACCGGCACCCGGCTGCTCTCCCGGCAGGTGCGGGACGTGGCCGCGGTCGCCGCGCGCGACCCGGCCCTGGCGGCCGCGCTCACCGTCCTCGAGGGCGGCCGATCGGCCCGCGGAACCCGTCCCCCCGGGAGTTCCCGCCCCGACGCCGCCAGCCCGGCCACCCCCGACGTGGCCGCCGTCGCCGACGCCGCCGTCCAGTCCGCGGCGGCGCTCCTCGAGGTGGAGCCGGGACGCGCGCCGCTGGTCGGGTTCGCCCGCGAGGGGATCGTCTCGATCCGGGTGGGCGACCGGAAGGTCCAGCCGGGCGAGCCGCTGGCGCTCGCGCTGCTCGGGTCGGAGGTGGCCCCTCGCCACGTGCGCGTGGGCGACGCCCTGTACGCCGTGGCGGTGGTCCGCGCCGACCGGGGCGTCACCCTGGTCTTCGGCCTGCCCATCGACCCGCGCTGGACGGGCCGGCTCCAGGCCGCCACCGGAGCCGATCTCACCTTCCTCGGCGCGAAGCCGGTGTCCACCCTGCCGCCGGCGGAGGCGGCCATCGTCGTGGCGGCGGCCAGCGGCGCGGGCGGCGACGTCTTCGACGCCGGCCGGCTCGGGCCCATCCCGGCCGGCTCGGGCCTGCCCGCCGTCCCGCTCCTCTTCCTCGCGGCGCCCGCGTTCCGGGCCCGCGCGCTCACGCTCCCCGGGATCGACGGGCCGGTGGCGGTGCTCTCCGCGCCGGTCCGGCCGTCGCTCGCGCCCATCGCCGCCTTCCAGCAGGTCATGCTCGCGGCGCTCCTCTTCCTCGGGCTCGTCGGCCTGGGGTTGGGGATGGCGCGCGAGCCGGTCGTGCCCTCCCACGTCCCGCGCGAGCTGGCCTCGGCGGCCGACCGCATCTCCCGGGGCGACTTCGACGTGCGGGTTCCGCGCATGTCGGGAACCTTCGGGACGCTGGCCTCGGCGCTCTCCCGGGCCGCGGAGACGGCGCGGCTGGCCCGCATCGGGCAGGGCGCCACCGCCGCCGCCCCGGTCTCGCTCCAGCCCCCCATGCCGGCGCCCACCCTCGACGTGCCGCTGCATGCCGTGCCGCCCGAGGAGACCAGCGGTTCGCACCGCCTCGGCGAGTCCCTCGGCGCGAGCGGCCTGGCGCCCCCGGCGACGCCGACCCCGATGCCCCTCGACGCCCGGCCAGGCGGCCCGCTCACCGCCGCCGCCGCCGTCCAGGCCGCGCAGGCCGCGCGTGCCGCCCATCCCCGCACCACCCAGCCCATCGGCGTGGACGGCCGGGTCACGCCGGCTCCGGCCCGGGCCACGCCGGCGCCGGCGGAGGACGCGGGGGATGCTGCCTGGCGCGGCGTCTACGAGGAGTTCCTCCGGGTCCGCGACGCCCAGGGCGAGGCCGTGGAGGGGGTCACCTGGGATCGCTTCCGCGACATGCTGCGCAAGGTGGTCGACAATCTGCTGCACATGACCCAGGAGAAGGACAAATTGCTGGCGTCCTTTACCCTTACCTGTAAGGCCATGGTGCCATCCATTCTG
>DAIEMM010000377.1 GCA_027349605.1 Anaeromyxobacteraceae bacterium | reverse complement strand
GCCCCCCACGCTCACGCCGCCGTCCCGGAAGCTGGAGCTCCTGGAGGAGGCGGGGATGGACGCGGCGGTGGTGCTGCCCTTCGACCTGGCCTACGCGGCCACCTCCGCCGCCGAGTTCGTGAAGCGCGACCTGTGCGCGCGACTGGGCGCGTCCGACGTCGTGGTGGGGTACGATTTCACGGCTGGTCACGAGCGGGCCCGCGTCGACGCGCTTCGCGAGCTGCTCCTCGCCTGCGGGATCGGCCTCTCGGTCATCCAGCCGGTCACCGCCGACGGCCTCACCGTGAGCTCCACCAAGGTCCGGGAGTTCCTGCTCGAGGGAAACGTGGAGGGGGCCGCGGTCCTGCTCGGCCGCTCCCACGACGTCGAGGCGGTGGTGGTGCGGGGCGCGGGGCGCGGGCGGTCCATCGGCTTCGCCACCGCCAACCTGCACCCCGAGGGGCTCCTCCCCGCCCTGGGCGTCTACGCGGCCCGGGCCCGGCTCGGGGTGGGGCTGCGGCCCGACGGGGTGGCCCACGCAGGCGGCGCGCGCACCTTCGACGCGGTCTGCAACGTGGGCGTGAAGCCCACCGTCGAGGAGTCGGGACCGGTCGGCCTCGAGGCCCACCTCCTCGGACACGACGGGAGCGACCTCTACGGGGAGCGCGTCCGGGTCGAGTTCATCGGGCGGATCCGTCCCGAGCGGCGCTTCCCCACCCTCGACGCGCTCCGGACCCAGATCGGCATCGACGTCGGCGCGGCGCGGGAGCTTCTGGCTCGCTTCCGGGACCGCTGAACCAGCAGGCCAAAAACCAGGCCGGATTCCAGGGGGTTGCGTCCCGTCCTTCCTTGACCGCTCCGGAATCGCTTTGCTACGGTCGAATTTCTTCCAGCCCGCTCGATCCCGGGGGAGAGTGGCCACATGTCGGGACGTCTCGGCGAACTGCTGGTGCGGGAGAACCTCGTCTCCCTGCAGCAGCTCCAGAAGGCCCAGGACGAGCAGCGCCGGACCGGCGGCCGCATCGGCTCGCTCCTCGTCAAGCAGGGGGCGATCGCCGAGAGCGACCTCACCGGGTTCCTCTCCAAGCAGTACGGCGTGCCGTCGATCTCGCTGAAGGACTTCGAGATCTCCGACGACGTCATCAAGCTCGTCCCCAAGCAGACCGCGGTGAAGCACGGGGTCGTCCCGGTGAACCGCGCCGGGTCCTCGCTCATCATCGCCATGAGCGACCCGTCGAACATCCTGGCGCTCGACGACATCAAGTTCTCCACCGGCTACAACGTCGAGGTGGTGGTCGCCTCCGAGCAGGCCATCCGCGAGGCCATCGAGCAGTACTACGGCGAGAAGGGGCCCAGCTACGACGAGGTGATGCAGGGGTTCGAGGACGCCGACTTCTCGGTCATCGAGGAGGGGGACGGCCTCGACGTCCTCGACCTGGAGAAGAGCGCGGCCGAGGCCCCGGTCGTCACGCTGGTGAACATGATCCTGCTCGACGCCATCAAGAAGGGGGCGTCGGACATCCACGTGGAGC
This sequence comes from Anaeromyxobacteraceae bacterium, assembly GCA_027349605.1. Lineage (GTDB taxonomy): Bacteria > Myxococcota > Myxococcia > Myxococcales > Anaeromyxobacteraceae > CAIOAK01. The sequence goes on along the minus strand of DAIEMM010000377.1, from coordinate 1,694 downwards.
CCTACGAGAAGGAGTTCCGCGTCCGCTTCCGGATCGACGGGGTGCTCTACGAGGTGATGAAGCCGCCCATGCGGCTGCGGGCCGCCATGATCAGCCGCCTCAAGATCATGAGCCACCTCGACATCTCCGAGCGCCGGCTGCCGCAGGACGGCCGCATCAAGCTCCGGCTCGGCAAGGGCAAGGAGATGGACTTCCGCGTCTCCGTCTGCCCCACGCTCTTCGGCGAGAAGGTGGTGCTGCGGCTCCTCGACAAGTCGAACCTCCAGCTCGACATGACCAAGCTGGGCTTCGAGGAGAAGCAGATGAAGGACTTCCTCGAGGCCATCGACCGGCCCTACGGCATGGTGCTCGTCACCGGCCCCACCGGGTCGGGCAAGACCACCACGCTCTACTCCGCGCTGCAGCGCCTCAACGAGGTGGCCTGGAACATCAGCACCGCCGAGGATCCCGTCGAGTTCAACTTCTTCGGGATCAACCAGGTCCAGATGCACGAGGACATCGGCCTCAACTTCGCGGCCGCCCTGCGCAGCTTCCTGCGCCAGGACCCCGACATCATCATGGTCGGCGAGATCCGCGACTTCGAGACCGCCGAGATCGGCGTCAAGGCCGCCCTGACCGGCCACCTGGTGCTCTCCACGCTGCACACCAACGACGCCCCGGGAACCATCTCCCGCCTCCTCAACATGGGCATCGAGCCCTTCCTGGTGACCGCCTCGCTCAACGCCATCGTGGCGCAGCGGCTCTGCCGGCGGCTCTGCCCCGACTGCCGGAAGCCGGTGACGCTCGAGGACCAGGCGCTCCTCGACGCCGGGTTCGCCGCCGACGAGGTCGGCACCTTCCAGCTCTACGAGAAGGGGGGCTGCAAGGCCTGCAACGACCGCGGCTTCCGGGGGCGGGTGGCGGTCTACGAGGTGATGCCGATCTGGGACGGCCTGAAGGAGCTGATCATCCAGGGCTCCTCCACCGCCGAGCTGAAGCAGGAGGCGATCCGGCTCGGCTTCCGCACCCTGCGGATGAGCGCCCTCGCCAAGGTGAAGGCCGGCGTCACCACCCTCGCCGAGGCGGTCGCCAACACCGCCCCGGACAAGTTCTAGCCCCCGCCCCGGAGCCCGCGTGATCAACCTCCACCAGCTGCTCCGCGCCATGGTCGAGAAGGGGGCGAGCGACCTCCACCTGACCACCGGGTCGCCGCCCCAGCTCCGGATCGACGGCCGGCTCGTCCCGCTCAAGACGCCGCCGCTCTCCCCGGCCGAGACCAAGCAGCTCTGCTACTCGATCCTCACCGACGCCCAGAAGCACAAGTTCGAGGAGGAGGACGAGCTCGACCTCTCCTTCGGGGTGAAGACCCTCTCCCGCTTCCGCGCCAACGTCTTCCTGCAGCGCGGGGCGGTGGCCGCCGCCTTCCGGACCATCCCGTTCAAGATCCGCGCCCTCGGCGAGCTCGGGCTGCCGCCGGTGGTCGCCGAGCTGGCCAAGAAGCCGCGCGGCCTCATCCTGGTCACCGGCCCCACCGGCTCGGGCAAGTCCACGACCCTCGCCGGGATCATCGACCAGATCAACACCGAGCGGCACGAGCACATCATCACCGTCGAGGATCCGATCGAGTACCTCCACTCCCACAAGAACTGCGTGGTGAACCAGCGCGAGGTCGGGGAGGACACCAAGTCCTTCAAGAAGGCGCTCAAGTACATCCT